>CALRFE010000039.1:0-3007 GCA_943356425.1 Candidatus Nomurabacteria bacterium | reverse complement strand
ATGTACCGCTTTTGGTCCATTATGGGGACGGGAAGACATTGGGGGAAGTGAAATAGGCACAAAAATCTAAAGTCTAAATACTAAAATCTAAAGGAAGGGGGGAAGACGCAAATTGCTGGCTAAATTAATGAAAGTCTAAGCCTTGCTTGGACAGCTGGTAAAAATATACAGGCCGCGCTAGAATACACCTATATGGGAACAACAGAAATCAATAAGACCAATCTTATCCATGTAGTCCTCGGGCACTCCTATCTGGTCTATTTCGGTGCTCTCGTCGTCGGCTTATTGCTCGATGCCTTTTTTCCGTACTATGAAGTACCCAAAGACGTCAGCGCATTCGGTTTTTGTCTCATTATTGTCGGGACGATCTTGATCGTATGGGCACAAAATACTTCTCGCAGTACACACGAAATGCGCAATGGTAAAGAAGTACATCATGAGCATTTTTTCAAAGGCCCATACAAATTTACAAGAAGTCCGACGCATCTCGGCCTCGGTTTCATGATGCTCGGTCTCGCATTTGTATTCAATTCGATGTTCATGGTCATCACTGCGATCGTTTCATATCTTTTGACACGCTATGTTTTTATCGGGAAAGAAGAATCATTGCTCGCAAAAAAATATGGTGAACACTATTTGACCTATAAGAAACGAGTACCGTTTTAATTTTTAGTCTCTATATGCTCTCGCTCTTATACGGAACTGATGAAGAAAAGAAAAAAGCGGAGCTTGCCCGAAGGCAAGCTCCGCTTCTCGATCTGTCTCTCGTTGTCGTACACCTCGATGATATTTCATTCAATGAGTATTCACTCAATGAACTTATTGGCGCACAAGGGCTCTTTGGCGAACGATACATCGTCACGCTTTTCGGACTCTTAGAGAAATCTGATACTCGCGAAAAAATCCTTCCATTATTACAACAGATGGCAGATTCCGCGAATCATTTTTTTGTAATTGAAAAAGATCTTAAAAAAGAATTTGTTACGAAATTTGAAAAAGCAAAGGCAGAGGTCCATGTATTTTTGAAAAAGGCTGATGCAAAAGAACGATTCAATGTGTTCGCGATCACTGATGCGTTCGGCGCACGCGATCGCAAACGTACCTGGTCGCTCTATATAGACGCGCTCGGACATGATATCGATCCGCGAGAAATATCCGGGATTCTTTTTTGGGCGATAAAGAACATGCTCGTGGTGGCGCGTCTTCCCAAAGGGAAGGAGACGGCCACGCTATCAGGACTTTCACCGTTTGTTTTTCAAAAGGCTCGGATGCATGCAAAAAATTTTACGCTTCCTGAACTTGAAAAGATCTCAAGCGATCTCGTCGGACTCTATCATGATGGGCAATTTGGCAGTGTCTCATTTCCTGAAGCGATCGAATCGTTCCTGCTCAGAGTGGTATAGATAGGAAAATTCGAAGAACGAAATCCGAAATCCTAAATAAATTCCAAGCACTAAAAAATCAAACCCGAAATGGGTTTGGGATTTTAAATATTCTGATTTTAATATTGTTTCGTATTTCGGTATTCGGATTTAGTGCTTTGCTCAGTTAAACCAATTCGAGACAAAAGAAAAAGACCTGGGGATGTTGTATCAATAAACTTGATATCACATCTCCAGGCCTTTTGCCTTTTAAAAAGTACAGCATCAACTGAATTCAAGGAGCCATAGTGCGAGAGAAAATAATAAGAATCTCTACATAATAGCAGTTCGTGAATTATTGTTAATCTCCTAAGCGGAGTGCTTAAACACGAGCCGCTACTGCACCTTCGGATATAGTATACCGCGCAGGTATCGTATCTGCCATGATCATATGGGGAAAACTATTTATCTATATCCTTTCTTGTTGCAATTGCGAGCAGACTTCCAAGAAGCACGAATGATGCGAAGCCCATGAATGGAATCGTTACGAAGCCGAATTCATATACATAACGGATCGAACAAGATACTGCCTGTGTTCCGCAGGGGATGAGATCGAGTCGTGCAATATCAATAAAAAAGTAGTGATATGTCGAGACAATAATGCCGATGATGGTAAGGATCATTGCGTAAGGAAGCACCCCGCGGTCTTTCTTATAGAGTGCGTACGCAAACATGAACATCTGTGGGTACAAGAAGATCCGCGCGTACCAGCAGAACATACATGGCGGATATCCGATGACATTTGAATAGATAAGACTGCCAATAACACCCGCACTGGTGATCAAAAGCCCGAACCAAAGTATGTGTTTCTGCACACACACTTGTATTTTTTGTCCTGAGTTTGAGAAAAGAAATATGAAATTGGCGATTCCAATAATGAGCGCAATAATACTGCCGATGCCTAAGATTACATTGAATAGGGTGGTGAAAGTTTCCATATATTATTTAGGCAATTCACAGCTCGATTTTGCTGCAAGGTCATCAAGGCTGACTTCGCCGGACTGGCGTGTGCCATCAGCGAATATCCACGTCGGATATCCGTCGATCTTGTTGTCTTTACAGACCTGGAGCTGTCCTTGTCCGTCAGGAGTAGAACATTCGACATAGGGAAGCTTTTTGACTGATTTACCAAAAAGCCTCTTTTGCGCTTGGCAATGTGGACACCAGTAAGCACCATAAAAGAGTGCACCTTTATCTTTCAAACATTGTGCAAAACCGTCCAATTTCCCTGGCGTATTTGCATTCTTATAGGCAAGGGCGATACCTGCTCCTAAAATAACGATGCCCACAATTGCTACTGTGATAAAAACAGATTTTGATTTCATATACTTCTATAGTAACAGAATACCGGGAAAGGGAAAAGCAAGCATTGATTTAATAGGGCAAATATGGTATTTTTACTGTACTTTTCTAGTTTAGAAATTCTAGATAAATATGCGCCCGTAGCTCAGTCGGTAGAGCACCTGCCTTTTAAGCAGAGGGTCGTTGGTTCGATTCCAACCGGGCGCACAAGGCTAAGAAAAGTAATAATAATTACTTTTCGCTGCACTTGTGCGAGCCGGAGCGCGACGGCGCGAGGCGGGGTC
>CALRFE010000038.1 GCA_943356425.1 Candidatus Nomurabacteria bacterium | reverse complement strand
AATGTGGATGGTCTGGGAATCAAGCCGCCTTACAATTTCACCACAAAGACTCAAAGGGGAAAGAATTTACTATTGGAAATGTCGCAAACAAAAGCTGGGACGCGATAAAATCCGAGATGCAAAAATGTATATTGTTATGCGCAAATTGTCACATGATCGAACACAGCACAAAGAACGAAGCGAAATTCTTAAAGGAAGCTCAGAGCTACAAAGGACGTCAACTAAAATTTTAAATAATTAACCCGAGAGTTTATTTTTGTTCGGTAGTCCCATTAAAAAAGTTTGGGAATTTGTCTTTGAGATCTTTTAATTGGTTGTAATTTGTCCCTGCTTCGCTGTACAAACTCTTTACTTGATCAAAATATGGCTGTATATAGTAAAATGCTCCGACGGAAATACCTATTAATATAAGCCAATAGATTGCACGCATCGCGCTCGAAAAACGCTGAGCGCTTCTGAGCTTGTTGAGCATCCTATTATTTTCCTTTGAAAGCTTCAAGTTCTCTTCGAGAAGGTCCTTGATTTCACTATCGTCCATACGAGAGATATTAGCATGAAAATCTATAGAAATCCAGCGCTATTTTGTGCCCCCACCCCGAATTGAACGAGGATCTATTCCTTAGGATCCCAGAAGCAAATTTGCTCTTTCTATGTGCTCTCAGTACGAATCGAACGTACATCTATTCCTTAGGACGGAACTGTTCTATCCATTGAACTATGAGAGCAAATTGCTACGGGACACGGCGGGACTGTTCTACATGCCCCGTACTGAGCTTAGCTCTAGTATCGGGGTCCGTTGAACTATGAGGGCAAATTAAAAAGCACACAATTGTGTGCTTTTTAATTGTAGTCTATTTTTACGCAATTCCCAACAGCTCCGCAACTTTTGGTTTATTGAAGCCGATAATTACGTCATTTTCAATACGGATGACGGGCACGCCCATTTGTCCGGTCATATCGATCATTTCTGCCCGCTTGTCTTGGTTTGACGCGACGTCAAACTCTTCGTATGCAACGTTGTTTTCTTTAAAATACTCTTTTGCCATGTGACAGAAGTGACAGCTCGGCGTTGAATAAATGGAAACTTTTTTCATAGCTATTTTCCGATTACTTGATAATTTTTCTACTGTTTTAATTATAGCATACGTGTCAACCCGGTAGTAGATTTTGACGATGTATTAATACGCGCTATGCGCCTCGTCAAAACTCACTACCGGGTCAACCCTGCTTGAAATTTTACTTCCCAAACCACGCCTTGACCCTTACCCAGAAACCATGCGAAGTTGTGTCGGTTTCGGTTGTTTTTTGGTTTTTTGAGTCATCCACAATGACCACCAATCCCTCGCCTTCCTTACTGACCCGATAGGTGTTTCGGATGGCTTCTTCCTCACCCGCAGGGGTGTTTAAACGCTCTAAATTGGCCTCTAAAGAGATTTGTTTATCCTTCTCGGCCTGGTATTCCTTTTTGGCGAGCTTTTCATTATGGACCGCTTCGCTTGTCTTAATACCAATAGATACGACGCTATAGCCGAGCAAGACACAAAGCCCTAACAAAAACACCAGGGCAATTGGTGATTCAAGTACGGACGATCTTTTTGTGGTCTTTTGAAATTGAGGCATTTTTTGTTATGATACGAAGCACATACGGACGTATGTTTTAATCATAGGACGGAATACCCGTTTTCGCAAATTTATATGCTATTCAACAGTAAACATCGTAAGAAAATACAAACATTCTGGTCAATCATCTGTGTACTCGTGATCGTCAGTATGATTCTCTTGTATCTACCAGGTTTGTTTAAATAATAATAGAGTAGAGATCAAAAAGAAGAGAGCAAAGAGAAATAAAAATGTCCGCGCCGAAGGCGCGGACATTTTTATTATTTAATCTTTTCTCTCTTCTCTTGTCTCTTTACTCTGTACCGTTCCTCATCATCCCAGTACCAGATCCTCGCATCGAATGCATGCTCGGCTCGCTACGGGACGAGACGTGGTTTGATAACTTTCTACAGATCAATTTTCTTTAGGAAAAATTTTTTTATTCGGTGCCGTTTCGCATCATCTTCAAAAATACTTCATGTGGAATATTTACTTTTCCTGTATCGCGCATACGGCTCTTTCCTTTTTTCTGCTTTTCGAGCAATTTCTTTTTTCGAGAAATATCTCCACCGCCGACGACTTTTGATCCATGCATCAGGACGTCTTTACGAAATGCTTTGACTGCTTTTGAACAAAGAATGCGTCCAAGCGCAACGCCCTGGATCTTCATTTCAAATTGTTGTCGAGGCAAGATGGCATGCAATTTTTCAACGGCCTTCTCTGCTTCATTCGTTGCTTGGCGGCGCGAGATCATCCGTGTAAATGCCGGCACGATCTCGTCAGCGACCAAAATATCAAGACGTGTCACATCTGCATCACGAAAATCTCCGATCTCGTATGAGATCGATCCATAACCGGACGTCGCACTCTTGAGTTCATCAAAAAAATTTCGCATCATTTCGCGGAGTGGCATCATGATCTTTACTTGCGAGCGATTATCTCCGAAATTTTCAGTATCGCCGATCTCTGCTTCATGTTCGAATAAAAGTTGCATGAGCGCGCCAAGATATTGTATCGGCGTTATGATCGTCATTGCGACCCATGGTTCGCGTACTTTTAGGACTTCCCCATCGTTCGGAAAAAGATGCGGTGAATAGATCGTCTCTTCTTTTCCGTTTCGAAGAACTACTTTGTAGGTGATCGACGGCGTTGTAATGACGAGCGCGAGATCAAATTCGCGCTTCAATCGCTCAGTAATAATTTCCAAGTGGAGCATTCCCAAAAATCCGCATCGAAATCCACGACCAAGCGAACCGGATGTTTCTTCTTCGAATGTGAATGACGAATCAGAAAGTTTTAATCTGCCGAGTGCCGTCTTTAAATTTGGAAAATCGTCGGCGCTCTCCGGATATATTGACGCCCAAACGACGGGACGAGGATTCATGTAGCCTGGAAGCGGCTGACTCGGATTTCGCGCGAAGGTGATCGTATCACCGACTGATGCGATACCTGGTTTTTTGATACCGGTCACAATGTAACCGATCTCGCCTGCTCCTAATTTTTCTTTCTGTACTTCTTGTGGAGAAAAAATTCCGACTTCAAGTGCTAAGAATTTTTCACCGGATACAGCGAACAAAAGCGGTGCATTTCGCATGACTTCGCCTTCAAAGACACGAACATACACGATGACACCTCGGTGGTTGTCGTATTTGAAATCGAACACGAGCGAACTGAATACATTAGGGTTCACGACTTGTTTGATTTCAGGTGGCGGAATGCGCTTGATAACTTCTTCTAGTAATGTATCGACACCTTCTCCTGTCTTTCCTGAAACACCAATAATCACATCGACGTCGATGTCCAGAAGTTTTGCAATTTCTTGCTTCACATCATCAATGCGCGCAAGCGGCGAATCGATTTTTGAAACGACCGGAATGATCGTCAATCCCGAATCGCGTGCCATCTGGAGCGTCGTCAATGTCTGCGCTTGTACGCCTTGCGTCGCGTCAACGAGCAAGATCGAACCTTCAACCGCTTTAAGCGCACGCGAAACTTCATACGAGAAATCGATGTGCCCGGGCGTATCGATCAAATTCAGTACATAGTCAGTATCTGCAAGCTCGAAATCCGAATTTCTAAATCCTAAACTCGTTTCATTTTTTAAATTTTGAGCTTCTGATTTGTTTAGAATTTCTGGTTTAGAATTTAGAATTTGCGAATGCTTTGGATTCCAAAGCATTCGGACTGGTTGCATCTTGATGGTAATTCCACGCTCACGTTCAAGTTCCATACTATCGAGCACTTGGTCTTTCATTTTGCGTGCCTCGATCGTCCCCGTCACCTCAAGCATACGGTCAGCCAATGTAGACTTGCCGTGGTCAATGTGCGCGATAATTGAGAAATTTCTGATGTGTTTTAAATCCATGTAGCCCTATCCTACCAGAAAAAACCTTAAAAATAAAGGCTTTCTGATTTTTTGTATTAAGCTAAAACCTAACAACTAGCACCTAAAACCTGATTTAGAGTTCCTTCTGTTCCCCTGCCACGACTTCCCGCTTCCAGAAGCGATTGGAGATCGCGCGACGCAATTGGATCAATTCTTCGTTTTTTAAAATGGAGAGAACAGCGCAACCAGCAACGATTCCGATAATGCCGGCACAAAAACCTTGCGCAAAAATACCAGAGAACGTATTGATGTCAAAAACACGCGCAAAGATGAACAAGCTTTCATATGCGACGACACCGATAGCGAGTGCGCCGAGCAAGCTCTCATAAAATGTTCTCGAAACACCAGAAGGTTTGTTGTGTAAAAAATCACGCTTGAAGAGCGTCCAGAGCAGAAGGAAATTCAAAATAGTGCCGAGGGTGAATCCAAGCGCAACCATAATGACTTCTGTGCCATGCAAGCTCTCAACACGCAAGATCGATTCGACAAAGAAATGAAATCCGAGGTTCGTGCGGAACCAATAGAGCATGAGATACACGAGTCCGACAATAATGATCTGCGAGATAAGATTTATCAAAAGCGGTTTTCGGGTATTGCCGGATGCATAATAACCGCGAACGAAAAGTTGGATCAGACTTTGCGCGACAATCGAAACCGCAAAGACCGCAAGTGCTGCAGCGGTCAAACGCGTATCGGTCCATGAAAATGATCCCGAGCCGAGAACCACGCGGACGATCTGCGCACGGAGCACGATGAACAGAACGACGACCGGAAGCGAAAGGAAGATAACTTGTTTGGTCGCAGAGATAATGAGCGCATTGAAACGCTCGGTTGAATGTTCTGTATACGATGCGACGAGCGTTGGAAATGCAGCGACCGCGTACGATGCGCCGATGATACCGAGCGGAACGCCTTGGAGATTTGAGGCAAGATTGAAAATTGAGATCGAACCCTCAGAAAGTTTTGAAGCGATCGAAACAAGAATGAGCATCGTAAAACTTGAGAGTGAGAGCGCGAGCGTCCTTGGAAGTGAAAGTGCGATCACCGCACGAATGCCTTTCCAATCAATATTCCGAACGATGTGCGGAAAGAAATGATAGCGTATGAGCACCGGCAACTGAATCGCAAGATGGAGCACTGCGCCGATCACGACACCATACGCGACGCCGTAAATACCGAATGTCGGACGAAGAAGAAAGATGCCGATCAAGATCCCCAGATTGTAACAGACCGGTGAAAGCGCGTAGACAAAAAATTTTTTGTGGATCTGTGTAATACTGCCGATCATATTCGAGATACCTAAAAATATCGGTGAAATGAGCATAATACGGCTCGTCATGACCAATGTCGCTTGCGCTTCGGGAGAAAATCCAGGCGCCAAATAATGCGAAAGGTACGGCATCGCGAGCGCGAGCGCTCCGCTCACAATGATGAGCATCCCTGAGAAAACAGTGAACACATTATTAACGAACACATGCGCTTCTTGCTCACCGTTATGGCGTTTGAGCCGTTCGGTCAAAAACGGAATGAGCACCGTCACCGATGCGAGCGATGCGATCGAGACATACAGAAAATCCGGAATGCGAAATGCTGCATAATAGGTATCGAGTGTGATCGATGGTCCAAAATAATGTGCGAGTGCACGATCACGGAACAGCCCCAAGAGCTGTGAGATAAAAGCGAACACACCCAAGAGGAGCGCTGCTTCGGTCACGCCTGCAAATTCTTTATTGAGAAAAGAAATGATCCGCTTTACCATCAGAGCTACGATCGATTACTTTATTTTTTCTTTTATTGGCGGTTCCTTGCCTTTTTCTGGTAGAGTTTCTTTCACTTCTCCGGAATCAAGAGCATTTTTACCGGACTCAAGATTATTGAGCGCGCTCGTTACCGTCTCGTTATCAGGAAGCGCTTTGTGAAGATATGCGAATTGCTCGATCGCTTTCTGAGAATTGCCGAGCTTGTCGTATGAAAGACCGAGGAAATAACGCGCATTATAATATGTAGTATCGAGCGTCACCGCACGAGCAAATGCACTGACTGCGCCCTGATAATCTTTGTTGTTATAGCGAAGCAATCCTAATTGGAAAAACACACCGCTGTTATTGGGAGCCAAGAGCGCGATCTGTTCGACTTGTGTTATCGCCTTACCGACATTACCTTCTGAAACTTCGATCTGTGAGAGAAGAAAAATAGCATCGGTATAATTCGGCTTGAGTGCGAGCGCTTCATCAATATGCTTTCGCGCAGCATCATTGTTCTTGTGCGCGAGCTCAAGACGAGCGCGTTCAAGTAAGATGCCCGGACTATTCGGATTTCTTTTTGATGCTTCGATATATGCGCCATCAGCATTTTCATATGCTTTGGCGACACCGAGCGGTACGACCGCAACATACACGTGCGCAAGATTCGTCCAATTCAGATGATCAGTGCTATCGATCGCGATCGCCTTTTGTGCAGCACTTTCTGAGAGCGAGAGCATGTTCTGAAATTCTGATTTTATAGTATCAGGAGATGTGTCCTTCTTTGAAAGGATCTCGTTGAGCTTTGCGATGTACACATCAGTGAGCGATCGGTAATAGGTATCGCTACCGATCAGACGTGTAGCGCTCTCAACTTTTTGGATACCGGCGCTCTCATCTTTTTTTGCAAAAGCGCGATTCGCCCCGTGATAATACATCGCAGTACCGACTGTTTTTTGAACAGAGAAATAAAGTCCGGTAATGGTTCCGATCATGACGACTACTAGGGCAAAGATCGAAAAGAAGCTGTGGCGCGGATCTTTGAGGAAATTGAACGAAAACACCCGTATATCTTTACCCGACGAGAGCAACCCGATAAAAATACCGGTAAACACGAATGCGAGCGCAAGCAATACGGTCCCTGGATTGTATATGAGCACAAAGATCCAAAGATAGAGCGCTGAAAGAAACGCACTCGCTCGG
>CALRFE010000037.1 GCA_943356425.1 Candidatus Nomurabacteria bacterium | reverse complement strand
AATACTGAAAAAAATCAACGATCTCGGCACGACGATCATGCTGACGACGCACAATCGCGGAGTCATCGAATCGATCGGTAAGCGCGTCATTACGCTCGACAAGGGCAAGATCGTCCGTGATGATAAGGATGGTAAATTCATGATATGATGATAAACAAGAGAAAAGATGAAAGAGAAGAGATAAAAGATGATACCAATTCCGTCCTCTTTGCTCTCTTCTCTTGTATCTTTAACCTAAACCTATGAGCTACACTGATCAAAAAAGAATCATACGATCCGGCTTCACCAATTTCATCAGAAATGGGATCGTTTCGATCGCTTCGATCCTTGTGGTAACCATCACGCTCTCCGTCATCTCATTCCTCATTTTTGTACAAGCGGTCCTCCATACATCGCTCGCGCAGATCGAAGACAAAGTCGATGTGACCATGTATTTCACAACACTAGCGCCTGAACAGAAGATCCTCGATCTTAAATCTGCTGTTGAAAAACTTCCTGAAGTTGCGAGTGCGACGTATACTTCTGCTCCAGATGCACTCAAAGCGTTTCGCGATCGTCATGCGGATGATTACCTGACGCTCCAAGCGCTCGATGAATTACCGGATAATCCGCTCGGTGCGACACTCAATATCAAAGCAAAAGAAACAGCGCAATATGAGAGCATCGTCAAAGTGCTTGAAGGCGATAATTCGCTCGCCAAAGACAACGCGAATATCATCGACAAGATCGATTATCATAAGAACAAGCTCGTCATCGATCGTCTCTCAGCGATCATCAATGGCGCGCGGACACTCGGATATCTCCTGACGCTCGTCCTCATCATCATCTCGATCATCATCACATTTAATACGATCCGCCTCACGATCTATTATGCGCGCGAAGAGATCAATATCATGCGGCTCGTGGGCGCTGAAAATAAATACATCCGCGGTCCGTTCGTCGTCGAAGGTGTGCTCTATGGCGTCATTGCGACATTCATCACGATAGGGCTCTATTTCCCGATCACGCTCTGGCTCGGCAAGCACATGACGGATTTTCTTGGCATGGATGTGTTCAGTTATTATTTGAGTAATTTTTTCCAAATATTTTTTATTATTTTAGTATCGGGTGTGGTCTTGGGCTCATTCTCAAGTTTTCTTGCGATTAGAAAGTACTTGCGATCGTAGTTTTTGGCTCGTGCGCGATTTTAATATTTTTACATGCAGAAAAAACCGAAATACATATTTGTAGTCGGTGGGGTGATCTCTGGTGTCGGAAAAGGAGTTGCTTCATCATCTATCGCTAAATTGTTGCAGGATCGCGGTCTTTCGGTGACGGCGATCAAGATCGATCCTTATATCAATATCGATGCGGGTACAATGAGTCCGACCGAGCACGGCGAAGTGTTCGTGCTCAAAGACGGCGACGAGACCGACCAGGATATGGGTAACTACGAGCGCTTCTTGAACATCGATCTGACACGCATAAATTACATGACGACTGGTCGTGTGTATCAGACGGTCATAGAACGCGAACGCAATCTCGAATACAAAGGTAAATGCGTTGAAGTGGTTCCTCATATCCCACTTGAGATCATCCGTCGTATCGAGCTTGCACAGAAAAATGCAAAAGCAGATGTGGTGATGATCGAAGTCGGTGGCACCGTCGGCGAATACCAAAATATGCTCTTTTTGGAAGCTGCGCGTATGATGAAAGTCAAAAATCCGGCAGACGTGTTCTTCATCATGGTCTCGTATCTTCCGGTTCCTTCAAAAGTCGGCGAAATGAAGACAAAGCCGACACAGACTGCGGTGCGGACACTCAACGCTTCTGGCATCCAGCCTGATTTCATTATCGCTCGTGCGGGCGAGCGCCTCGACGATAAGCGCAAGGAGAAGCTCTCATTTGCGACATCAGTGCCGATGGAGCGCATCATCTCTGCTCCTGACGTAGATTCTATCTATGATGTGCCGATCAATTTTGAACGAGAACGAATGGGAGACATCTTGTGAGAGCTCTGTGCCGTCAAATGTCTGAGCAAGGAGACCGCCGAGCATCGCGAGTGGAAGAAATTTACCTCGAAAGTGCATAACGCAAAAACCGAAGTAAAAATTGCTGTCATTGGAAAATATTTTGAAACAGGGGATTATGTGCTCTCTGACTCGTATCTTTCAGTCATTGAAGCAATCAAATATTCTGCCTATTGGCTCGGGAAAAAACCAGTGCTCGTGTGGCTCAATTCTGTTGACTTTGAAAAGGATCCAAAGAGCGTCAAAAAGCTCGCCGGTTATGATGGCATGATCGTTCCCGGAGGTTTCGGTACGCGCGGTGTCGAGGGAAAAATCAATGCGATCAAATATGCACGTGAGCACAAGATCCCATATTTCGGACTCTGCTACGGCATGCAATTGATGGTCATCGAATACGCACGAAATGTTTTGAAACTAAAAGATGCGAATACGCGTGAAGTGAATCCTGACGCGAAAAATCTGATCATCGATGTCATGGAGAGCCAGAAAGAACATCTCAAAAATAATAGTTATGGTGGCAGTATGCGTCTTGGTGAATATCCTGCGCTCCTTGCAAAGGGAAGTGTTGCAGAGAACGCATATGGAATGGCAAAGATCATTGAACGCCATCGTCACCGCTATGAAGTGAATCCTGTCTTTGTTCCGTCGCTTGAAAAAGCAGGACTCGTATTTTCTGGAAAGTCTCCAAATGGACAACTCATGGAGATCGCAGAACTTCCTAAGAAACAGCACCCGTTCTTTTTAGGCACGCAATTCCATCCGGAATTCTTGGCACGACCACTCCACCCACACAAACTTTTTACGGCGTTTATAAAAGCGTGCGTGAAAAATCAGTAAATAGAAAATAGTCGAGTAGTCGAATAGAAAAAACAAACCATGCGCGGCCGAAGGCTGCGCATGGTTTGTAGTTGTAATTATCTTTTCTCTCTTCTCTTATATCCTTACTCTACTATCAGCATTCCCTTCATTCCCATCTGTCGGTGACTGCCGATTGAGCAGTAGTATTCAAAACTACCGGCCTTGTCTGCGACAAAAGAAACAGTGTCTGATTGTCCGCTACCGATCTTTTTTGTTGCCACCCCAAATTCGTCAATTTTGAAATCATGCATGCCGCCGTCATTCTTGAAATTAATTTTTACAGTATCGCCTTTGTGCACTGTGATCGTTCCTGGTTTGAAGTAATAATTTCCACCAGCAACATCAATGGTCACGGTCGTCGGCGTTCCAGTAGTTGTTCCTGCAGAAACTTCAGTACTTGTAGTGGTAGTAGCTCCTGTGGTTGTTTTATCCTGACCTGTATTCATAGTCCCTGTTTCATTGCCACTCATCTCGTTTACCTGTGTATTCGCTCCGTCCATTGCCGGCTTTTTACTAAACATGAAATATCCACCGACAAGCACGATGATACTGATGACTATAATTATAAGATTTCGCATAGTTTTTAAATTTACTTAGTAAATTCATACAAGAGTATGACGTGTTCAGTATATCATAAAAGAGCCGCGCCTTCCGGCGCGGCTCTTTTATGATATGTGTTAAATATTAGAATCCCATTGCTTTCAGCCCAGTGCGGATACTTTCAGCATCTGCGCGAGCAGCTTTGAGATCGGTAACTGCTACTTTGATATCTTTACGAGCAGATTCGATCGCCACTTTGTTCGCGTCGATTTGTGCTTGTACGCCCTGGTCCGGCACGAGCGGAGTGACGAGCGCTACCGCAGCGTTTGCTTGTGTGGTTGCGTCAGCGAGCTTTGCCTGCATGTCGGTGATGCTTGCAGAGAATGCGGTAACATCTTTACCAGCGGTCTGTGCAGCAGTAATGCGGACCTGGAGCTTCGTGATAGATTCTTGCATGAGCGTTACGGTCGCGATCGTTCGATCAGCCGCAGCAAAAATATGTCCTTTCGGAATGATGAGCATAAAGATGCGGTATGACTTCGTGATGCCCTGGCGATCAGTTTTGAGTACAGCGAGATCCGTGTCAGCATCGATCTTTGCTTTGAGTGCAGTAAGATCCGTAATATTTGTCTGCGCCATTGTCGTTATCGAACTTTTTTGCACATCGCTCAATTTCTTCATTTCGCCGACACGGGCGATGAGCTTGTTGAGCGCATCAATACGGCGCGTTATCTCTTCACCGGCTTTTGATTTTATTTTTGCAATACGAGCTTCTTGATTCTGTCCGATATTTTGTCCATCACCGAACGCTCTTGCCTGCGATGCGGGCATCGCGAACACAGTAAGTGCGATCAATGAAAGACCGAGAAACATTCTTGTAAGATTTTTTTGCATAGTATGTATCATTATTAGTTAGTAACTTAATGTGGTTTTTCCTCTACGCTTCTTATGACGGATGTTGTTAGGATTTCTGACAGACTATTCCGGTTGAGGAATTTGCTTGTCGTTGATACCACTATCAATGCTTGCTGAATCGTTCGTGAGTCCTTTTATATTGGTATCGACTGCTTGCAAATTAGTATCTACTGAAGTGTTCGCATTTCCCTGTACACCGCCCGTGTTTGTCTGTGGCGTACCAGATACTCCACCCACTGTTGTATTCTCAGTCGGTGTTTGTGAATATGGTGTTGCTGGTCTTTGCGGTTTTTTGATCAAGAACGTAACGGCGATGATGACAATTATTGCGCCGATAATGATATATGTCGCGATGTTTCCTTTTTGTGTATTCATAAGAAATAGATGCATTAATTGATAAACAATACAGTTACCAGTATACCATTTTAGTCTTTTTTACCTCAAGATAGGCCCTAAAAGAATCTCTTTGTTATCCACTATGCACGGCATTAGGGAGGCGGTACAATTACAGGAGGGCACCGCATTTATTATTAATTAGTTTTTTTACTAAGTATGAAAATGCACACAATTACGTTCACCCTCCTCGTTATTGGAGGATTGAACTGGCTCTTGGTAGTCTTCGGTTATGACATCGGAACATGGATGTCTTCGCCAGGATGGATGACGCTCATGAAAGTCATCTATGTGTTGGTCGGTCTCTCTGCGCTCTATGAGATCTTCACACACAAGGGCCGATGCAAGAACTGCATGGCTAGTGGTCAAAGTATGTAAATTTAGTTTTTCAACCTACAAAAACACTCCGCGATGCGGAGCGTTTTTGTTTTCCCTCCTTTATAAGGAGGGAAGTCCGATAGGATGGGGGTGGTGAAAATCTTTATTTTTTCTTAATGAGAATATGTCATTGTGTAGACATGCATATAAAAGATTTTAATAATTGGAATGTTGAAAAACAATATATAAACGGAAATGATAAAGAGCTTTATTTTGATGAACGCGAAATTTGGTGGTGTGCATGCGGTATAAATATCGGTGTAGAGATAGATGGAAAAAATGGTAAATTTGAACGTCCCGCACTTATTCTCAAGTATATTAATAAAGACATGGTATTAGTGACACCACTTACTACAAAGGGTCTAGAAGATGAATATCATGTAAGAATTAAGACGAAAAAAATGTCTTCACTTGCCAAAATTTCACAGATACGCGTGATTAGCAGTAAACGACTTCTTAGAAAAATAGACACTCTTCCAGAAGATCAATTTTTGAGGGTTCGAGAGAAATTGCTTGATTTTTTATCATAAACATCGAAACCCGCCGTAAGGCGGGTTTCTCGGAGGCCGAAGCCATCAATATTTGAAGTATATATTGTAGTGGTTATTATGTCAAGAAAGTGTATTTATTTGAACTCGATCAACTTCTCTCTGAAATTTTTTATTCGATCACGCTCATCGATCTCGATTTTTTCTTTTTTATACAGCGCGAGCCGTTCTTTTCTCCGCGCTTCACTTACCCAGATCTTGCCGTCGGCGTACACGATACGATGAAAGGGAATATTCTTTACTCCCGCTTGGTATGCCTTTCCTAAAATACTCGTAATGCTCTGCGCAGAAATCCCACCTCCGCCGGCCGCGATCGCAATCCGTCCGTACGTCGTCACGCGACCTTTTGGGATCGAAAGTGCGATCTTTAAAACTCGTTCAGAAAAAGTAGTCATAGGTTTCATGTTGAAAGTATACCAAAAAGTAGCCTTTTTAAGGACAAAGAGTATAATAGACGGCATGTCTACACTACAACCATCAGAAATTTTCTTCATTATTTCATCCGTCGGATTTGTTGTCCTCGGAGTTTTGGCGATCGTATTTTTATACTATCTCATTCGCGCAACGCGTGCTTTTTCTCGGATCATGGACCGAATTGAAAAAGATGTCGATATGATCAGCGATACGACCAAAGATATGCTTAGGGATATTCATGAAAGTGCGTTGTTCGGATTTATCTTCGGCAAAACAAGAAAGAGCAGGAGTGATAGCGCTCGCAAGTAAAATTTCCGATGTGCTATACTAGTTGCTCGAGATAGTTATTAATTAATACAAAAAATATATGGTACAGAAAAAAGATATGAAAAAAGGAAAAATGTCTGCAGGAAAAATTGTTGCAGTAACCGCAGGTGTTGCTGCGCTCGGCGCAGGAGCATATTATCTGCTCGGTCCTAATGGAAAAAAGAATCAGAAAAAAGTGAAGGCCGTGATCACCAAGATCGAGAAGAAAATAGAAAAGAAAGCTACACCGATGGTCAAGCAAGCAAAGAAAGCAGTTGCGAAAGCGGCAAAAAAGGCAGTCAAAGTAGTCAAGAAGGTGGCGAAGAAATAAGAACTAAAAACAAAAGAAGCGCGCCGTACGGCGCGCTTCTTTTGTTTTGCGATATTACTCGTGTGCAGGAGCTTCAGTTGCTGGAGCTTCTACTGGAGGAGTAGTTGTTTCCACTGGAGTAGTTTCTGGGGTCGGTACTGCGTCTGTTGTTTCATCTGACATAGAATTTTCATGAATTAGTTCTGCTAAAAGCGACTCGTCGAGTATATATGATATATGCCAAAAGACCTAATAAATTAGAATCGGAAAGTTTTGTCGTCTTTATATCCACTGCTGTGTCTCTTGAACAAAATCCGAACTTTTTTCCAAAACAATCCGGATGCTGACTAATACCGACCAGCGCCTCGCA
>CALRFE010000036.1:4496-7235 GCA_943356425.1 Candidatus Nomurabacteria bacterium | reverse complement strand
ATTTGTGCAGTTTCATCTTTTTGTGTATCGGTTAGGATGACTTCTTGCGCTGATTGCAATGCTCCAGAGAGGATCGTTTCCGCCGAAAGTGCTACGCGCACTGATTCTTCCTTCTCGTCCGTCGCAGGCTCTATCTCGGAAGACGTCGCAGGAGCACCTTCTGATGTTCCAGCTGTTTCCTCAGGTACGATCGAAGTTTTCATCAATGCTGGCTGTTCTGGTGTACTGGTATCTTCTGCTCGATTTTCTTCTGACCCAGGATCAGGAGCTTCTATCTGTGCACTTGTTTCTTCTGAGGTCGCAAGATGTGCTTCAAGTTCAGGAACAATGGTCCCGACAAGTGTGCTCGTGGTCGTATGATCGCCAGCATCTTTGAGTTCATTGAGTGCGATCTTAAGGTCAGCGGTATTTTCAAGAAGCGCTTCAGTGACGGCCGATGCATTTTTTTCATCGAGCGATTTTTCACGTTTCAATGCATCGATCTCGACGAGTCGTGTTTTGATGTGCGTTTGTGCGACGAGTGCGCGCTTTTCTGAAGAAAAGGCGAGGAGATGTTCTGCTCGTTCGCGGACATTCACTTTGAATGAATACAATGCATCTCCCGGAAGAGCCCGTTCAGATGCGAAGGTAAGACTCCCACCGAGGCTCACGACCATAATGAGTGCAAACGCGGTCGCTTTCATGAAATATGAAAATGAATAATGATACGGGGAACGGATCGGACGTACGGTCTTCGGTGCAGGTACGATCTCATCTTCCATCTGTATTTCATGCATTTTCGGATGCGCGTCGATGAATTCCGCAACACTAAAACGCACGACGCTCTTTTCTGCGCCTGTCAGCTGTATGTTCTTGCCGTTCTTCAATTGTTCAAATATTTCTTTCATATATTATTTTATCTCTTTGTACAATTTTCGTATTTTTTCGAGTCCGCGATGCAACCGTACGGAAATAGTATTCTCGCTCTCACCGGTAACTGATGCGATCTCCGGAATCGTCATCTCTTCGATGAAGCGCATAATGATCACATCTTTATATTTTACATCAACGAGCTCGAGCAATGTAAAGACTTGTTTGCCATCGATCTTGTTCTCTATGTGCTCACGCTCGTCGAATCCGATGTCGAAACCGGATTCTTGCATACTGTCGAGTGAACTCGCTTTCTTCTTGCGGCGCCAGTCGATGATCAGATTTCCCGCGACCCGGTAGAGGAAGGCGCGAAGGTTCTCAACTTGTTTGCCATGGGCAAGATATTCCCAGGTCTTAGTGAAGGTATCTTGCACAATATCGAGTGCCACTTCACGATTGCTTGTTTGAAAGAAGCAATAACGAAAGAGCGCATCACTATAGAGATCATAGGATTTGAGGAATGTTTCTTTTTGGGAATGATCCTGCATATACAATTAGTGCTCGTACGTTATGACGAATTAAGACCTTTGGTATTACAAGGTATAGTGTAGCATTATCCTCGTTTGTTTTAAAGGCTTATTTGGCAAAAAACCTCCGTGCGAGTATACTTTCTAGTATATGGCAAAAAAACGTGACAAGATTGGCATCATCGGTGGCGGATTCGGTGGATTGAAGGCAGCAAAAATACTTGGAGAAAAGATCGGAGCAACTGTTGATATCACACTCATCTCGAATAAGACATTCTTTGAATATTATCCCGGACTCTATCGCATTGTGACCGGAACTTCGCCGATTGAAGTATGTATCCCGATCACTGAAATGATTCCCAAAAATATTTCGATCGTACTCGATACGATCACAGGCATTGATCTTCCGCAAAAAAAAGTGATCGGTGCATCGGGCGACTGCTACCAATTCGATACGATCATTTTTGCTATGGGAAGTGAGACGACTTATTTCAATCTGCCGGGATTAAACGAGCTCTCATTCGGTTTCAAATCAGCAAAAGAAGCCGTACGATTGAAAGAACATCTCTTCTCGCTTTTTCAAGAACATATGCATCCGACGCCAAATGAGCTCGTCTCGCATTATCATGTCGTCGTCGTCGGTGGCGGTCCGTCGGGTGTTGAGGTAGCGGGAGATCTCATAACTTATCTCCGTAAGCTCGCACATATGTACGACGTCGATCCGTCGCTCATCACCGTCGATCTTATTGAATCTAATCCGCGCTTGGTCCCGGTCCTTCCGCCTGATGTCTCTGCTCGTGTACTGCAACAGATCCGAAAGCTCGGGGTGAATGTATATCTCAATCGCCAACTCGTTAAAGAAGAAGTCGAACAGATCTATCTCAAAGATATGTCGATGAATGCCAAGACGCTCATCTGGACCGCCGGTACCAAGATCAATGAGCTTTTTAATGAAGCCAATGGATTCTCTCTTTCCGACCGCAAACGCGTCATCATCGATGAACATCTTGAATTGCCGAAATTTCCTGATGTGTATGTCATCGGAGATGCTGCGGCAACTCCGTATACGGGCCTCGCGCAGACTGCGCTCTACGACGGAGCATATGTTGCATCAGACATCATCAGAAAAAAGTATGATAAAAAGAGGATCGCGTATGCACCGCAAAAGACCGCATATGCGCTCCCGATCGGGAACCGCTTCGCAATATTTGTCTGGGGCAATTTCAAGCTCTATGGATTTCCTGCATACATCATCCGTCATGTGATCGATTTCCTCTTCTTTGCAGAATTTGTCTCTGTCCAAAAATTATTCAGTCTTTTCTTTGAAGGCTGGAAATACCGCAAAGTCTCGGAGAAATTGTAA
>CALRFE010000036.1:0-4486 GCA_943356425.1 Candidatus Nomurabacteria bacterium | reverse complement strand
AGTCGGAAGCTTCGCTTCCGACTCTTTTGATCTTGCTTGCTTTTTATGCACGAAAGCGTAACATACAGAAAAAATTTCCTTACCATGATCAAAAATACAATAATCTCAAAAAGACAGGCTAAATTAGTTTGGCCATTCGTTGCTCACTTATTGCGTAAATTATGTACGGGAGAAATAGATGGGACCAAATACCATCTTATATATCCTGGTAAAGAAATTAGCAAAACCAATGATTTCTCTGTCCGGGTTGTTGGGAAAAAAACAGCAGCTTCTTTTCAGGTTCTTTTTTTATTTCAAAATACAGGTAGTTGTCTTTCTGCAATCGGACGCATCGAGGCTGTTCTCCGGCAGAAAGAATTGACGCACGGTAGAGTGTATTTCAAGAAAAAGCGAGAAGATAGGAAGATTCATCAATTTTTTGTTAATGTTGTCGCTAAAAAAGCATCACAATACATCGCAGGTGGAATTTATGATACCAATTATATGCCGTTTAGTGATAAGATCTATACAAGTTTATTTTTTCTGCCAGCGCAAAAGAAGATCGGTCCTCCAAGGAAAAGACAACCAGAACTCGCAACTAAATTGGTAAAAAAAATTGATGCACTCCTAATCAAGAACAATTATCCCGCAGTTCAAAAAGGACACAATGGCCATGCATTTATTTATCGCACCTATCATTTTCCAATAGTGTATTCGATTCCTAAAATTAGGAAACTTATTGCAAAAAATTTTGCAAATGAGCCAATTGAGTTCTATGAATATGAACAAAGATTAGTTATTGTTTTTGATCGAGAAAAATTTTCACATGAGATGCTTTTTGATCTTGATGCAACTGTTTCAAGAATAAAACTATTAAAAACTGAAGCGTCTAATTATTAAAATAGAAAACCTGTTTCTCAATTTGAGGAGCAGGTTTTTTTATTGAGTATTAATTTTTTTAAGTGCAAGTGATATCTTTTTAAAATCTTCAAGCAATGTTTCGCGCATACCGCCGTTATAGAGCGCCGCTGCCGGATGATAGAGCGGTAAAAAATGCGATGTTGTGATGTGCTTGAATTTTTTGATAATAAGTTTACCGTGTGCATCGGAAATTTTTAATTCTGGGAAAAAATCATTCATCGAATGGCGTCCGAGAAAGACGATCAGTTTCGGCGCGATCAAATTTAGTTCCTCATAGAGCCAGGGTGCACATGCTTCTTTTTCGGAAGACTCTGGATCTCGGTTGTTTGGTGGGCGATATTTGACGATATTGGTGATGTAAATATCTTTGCGTTCCATTTTGATCGATTCGAGCATTTCTGCCAAGAATTTTCCGGCAGCACCGACGAACGGCCGTCCTTCCAGATCCTCATTTTTTCCTGGCGCTTCTCCTACAAAAACCACTTTCGCATCTGCATTTCCATCGCCGGGCACGGGTTGTGTCGCAGTCTTTTTGAGTTCGCATATACACTGCGTGAACCATTTTTCGTTGAGTTTTTTGAGTGCTTCGGCTTTTTCCATCCCATTAGAAATTTTTACACCATTGTTTATGTAAAAACTGTAGTTAGTTGTGCTTAAACCTCCTCGTTCTTTGCCCTATATCCAGTAGAAATTCTAACGGGACAAGTACCCCCAAGTATAACAAATATGGGCTCCTTTATAAAAGAAGCCCATACGCGTTTACTATTTTTCTAATGCGCTAATCTATAGCCGATTACTGCGGTAAATTTCTGATCAGAATTCCAAGTTCTCCATGATTTAAAATAGAGATTTTTATACTGGAGCGTCAAGAGCGGTCCTCGCGGAGAATCCGATTGTATTGGTATTGATGACCTAACTCCGTTGAGCACGACATCTTTCTTAGATGTTTCTTTAAAGAATTGTGCTGCGTAACCGATGCTCAAGAATTTTGTTACATTCAAGTTAACTTCCGTATAACTTCTGACAAAATCTGATTCTTGCGCGCGAATGATGATGTGTGTTACATCGTAATCGGTGGTGACGGTGTACTGATTGTCAGTCACATACGAACCCCGTACTTTTCTGAGAATGCAATATTTTCCTCCAACTTTAATTTTAGCAGGCGAGTATCCGCCATAACCTCCATTAAAACTGAAGTGCAATCCCGTCTGCCAAGTGAAATACAGATTATCTTTACCAAAGTAGAGACCGCCGTACCATTCTGTTGTTGTGGTATATTTTGCAGGATGATCAAAACCATACTGCATGGTGAATAAAGCATGGAGCGGACGGACCGAAGGGAATTGTATTTCCGCACACATGTATTGTCGCGGTTTTGAAGCGGAATAGAACCGGACGCCCGTGTTCACATCAGTGCATTCGTGCTTGGTCGTGTCCTGCGCAAAAATTTCATGCACACACAAAATGTAGAAAGCGATCAAAAAGAATTTTTTCATAGCAAGGTGGTTTAGTTTTTTACAATTGTACTAACACTTACTTCGCCTGTCAAAGGTATGAAAAACTTCCGAGTTCTGGTATATTGAGGGGAACCTGTCCCGTTAGAATTTCGGCTTGATCTGGGATAAGGGAGAAAAAGATTTAAACATAACTAACTACAGTTTTTACATAAACAATGGTGTAAAAATTTCTAATGGGATGGGATTCAAAAAATTTGTAATGAAACAAGCCCTTAAATTAAAGGGCGTCAAAGGCGATCAAGCAGAACGTATCGCTGACGAGCTCGACAAAAATCCGGAGCTCGTTTCGCAGATGAAGCAACTTGAAGGCAACAAAGAAGTCATGGAGCTTTTCAAAAAAATCCAAGCGGAAATCGAAGAAAAGAAAAAAGCTGGGATGCCTGAACAATATGCGATGATGGCTGGGATGACAAAGTACAAAGCAGAGATCGCAAAATATAAAGACGATCTCATTCCGCTTATGCAGCTCTTTGGCGGAATGCAGTAGTTGTGCTATTTAATAATTTTTTTAACATACATATTTTATGCAAGAACAAAAAAACTTTTTTCAAAGAAATATGAAGTGGATGATCGTGTGTGGTATCATTGTTCTCATTGTCATCTGGGCCGTTTCAAAATATAATTTTTTTATAAAAACAGGTGAACAGATCACTGCGCAATGGGCGCAAGTAGAAAATCAATACCAGCGACGTTTTGATCTCATTCCCAATATCGTAAGCACAGTCAAAGGTGTTGCAAAACAAGAGCAAGATGTCTTTGGTGCGATTGCGGATGCACGAACCCATTATTCTGGAGCGACAACACCAAACGAAAAAGCACAAGCAGCGACACAAGTAGAATCTGCGCTCGGACGTTTGCTCGTGATCGCAGAAAATTACCCGGTACTTCAGTCATCACAAGCATATCGTGATTTGATCGTATCGCTTGAAGGTACTGAAAATAGGATCTCAGTTGAACGACAAAAATACAACGACCTAGTCCGTGTGTTCGATACCAATGTTAAAACATTTCCAACATCTTTAATCGCGAAAAAATTCGGTATTACCGAAAAAGCATATTTTGAAGTTCCAAAAGAAAATCAAACGGTACCAAAAGTAGATTTTAAGAATTAATTTTTAAGATCGCATGCGTCGCGCACTTTATCCATTATTCGCGTTACTCTTTTTCGTTGCGCCTTTTTCGCTCTACGCATTTACGGTCCCACGTGCTCCGACTGGCTTCGTGAATGATTACGCGAGTATTCTTTCTAAAGAAGAGGTTGCGACACTCGAAACAAAAATTGAAACATTCGAGAAAAATACGACTGATGAAATTGCGGTGGTGACGATCCCGTCCCTTGATGGCAATACGATTGAAAATGTTGCGCAAGAAATATTTACGAAATGGGAAATTGGGAAAAAAGATACCGACAATGGCGTCTTGCTCCTTATTTCTCTCTCTGATCGAAAAACAAGAATACATACAGGGTATGGCGTCGAAGGAGATTTGACAGATTTAGGTACGTCATATATTCAACAAGAGGTTATCACGCCTGCATTTCGAAATGGAGATTATTATGGAGGCATTGATGGCGCTGTTGATAAGATGATAGAAGCGCTCGGTGGTAATAGTATTGTTCCAGAAAATTATTCCCCAGCAAATACTGGTTCAAAAATTCCCTGGACTGCGATTTTTGTTTTTGGATTGGTGATCTTTCAAATAATTACCGCAGTGCTTGCTCGATCAAAATCATGGTGGGGAGGCGGTATTGTCGGTGGCGGTGTTGCGCTGGTGATTTGGCATTTCTTTATTGCCTCAATTTTCTTTGCAATTCCAATGATCATTTTTTTTATAGGATTCGGACTCGGTCTTGATTTTATAGTTTCGCGCGCATATGCAACCAGAAAAACCTCGGGTAAATTTCCGCCATGGTTTGGCGGTGGGGGATTTGGAGGAGGAAGTGGTGGTGGATCAAGTGGAGGATTCGGTTGTTTCGGCGGAGGATCTTCTGGTGGCGGTGGTTCAAGTGGTTCGTGGTAATAAAATATATAGTATGACTTTTGTCGTACATTTTGCTATATTCTATCAAT
>CALRFE010000035.1 GCA_943356425.1 Candidatus Nomurabacteria bacterium | reverse complement strand
GACGAAATACTCTACGGCTATGGCACCGCAATAGATGGACCGATTCCTCCGCATCTTCTAAAGACAACAGAACTTTCCGGTGTTGTGAACAATGCGTCACATGGCGGAGATATCGAGAAAGCGAAAGAAGTGCTTGCAAAAGATGGATGGACTCCGGGAAGTGACGGCATTCTCACAAAGAAGAAAGACAAGAAAACGAACATCCGATTCGCCTTCTCGATCGCAACAAGTGACACACCCGAACTCGCAAGCGCAGCACATTTCATCGCGGAAGATCTCGCGAAGCTCGGGATCGAAGTCGACGTCAAGGTGTATAGCACCGGCACGCTCAATCAAGACATCCTTCGTCCACGAAAATATGATGCAGTATTTTTTGGCCAAGTCGTGAGCCATGAGACCGATCTATACGCGTTTTGGCACTCATCACAGCGAAATGATCCGGGGCTTAATATCGCAGGATACACTTCGCTTGCCGCCGACAAGTTCCTTGAGACCGCAGTGGTAACACTCGACCAAGAGAAGCGGACCATGACATACTTGTCGTTCGATGAACAAGTCCGCAAAGACATGCCCGCGGTCTTCATCTATAGTCCTGATTTTATCTACGCGATCGATCCGCATATACAAGGCATCACGCTCGATCGGATCACGAGTCCGTCAGATCGATTCGCTACGATCTATACATGGTATCGTGACACCGAAAAAATTTGGAAGCTCTTCCTTCCTAAAAATGTGCGCGCTCAGACTCCTGTTACTAATTAACGAATAACACTATGATACGAAAACACTCCAACTCAAAGTCCCCCTTAGGCGCGATCTTAGATTCGCTTGTTGAGACCCGAAATGTCGAACAAAAAAGGAATCCTGGCACCGGTGGTACTAAAAAATTTGGCGGACGACCGCAAACAAAAAAACCGAACCGAACCGGTACGTTCCAATATTCGAAATTTGGCGCAAAACGTGGCAATAAGGAAACACATTTCCGTGGTTCACATGCACCGAGCAAACTTCCTCGCCAAGCAAGCAAATCACCAATTCTTCCAGCTGATACGATCCGCATCATTCCGCTCGGTGGCGTTGAAGAGATCGGACGTAACATGACCGTCGTCGAATATATGAACGATATCGTCATCATTGATGCCGGACTTGAATTCTCAGATGAAGACACTCCGGGTATCGACTATATCATTCCGAACACCAAATATCTCGAAGAGCGAAAAGATCGCATTCGCGGACTCGTGATTACGCACGGCCACCTCGATCACATCGGCGCGATCCCCTACCTCTTGGAAAAAATCGGTAATCCGCCGATCTTTACACGAGAATTCGGCGCACTCCTCATCAAAAAGAAAATGGAGGAATTTCCGCACGCACCACAGCCAAATTTTGTCATCGCAAAAGCGGACGACGGCGCATTGCCACTTTCAGAAAAATTAAAAGTGCGATTCTTCGGACTCACGCACAGTATTCCGGACTCAACGGGTGTCATCATTGAGACGCCGTTCGGAGATATCGTCTCGACTGGAGATGTGCGCATCGACAACGATAACGGCAAGCCACATCAAAAAGAGTTCGACCAGTACGCATTTTTTAAAGATCGAAATGTGCTCCTTTTGACGATGGACTCGACCGGTATTCCCTATCCTGGTTGGTCAATTTCTGAACGTGCCGTCGTCGAGACAATCGACACGATCATGCGCGAATCCAAAGGACGATTGATCATCGCGACGTTCGCATCGCAAGTGGAACGCATCATGGAATTCATCCGTTCTGCAAAAAAATATGGGAAATTTGTTGTCGTCGAAGGACGCGCGATGAAAACGAACATCGAAATCGTGCGCTTCTTGAACCTGACCGATCTCTCACATGTCATCGAAGCTGATGACATGGACAAATATCCACCACACAAGATCGTCATGCTCGCGACTGGTGCGCAAGGCGAAGAATTTGCAGCGCTCATGCGTATTGCAAACAAAACACACCGAAACGTCCGCCTCGAAGCGAACGATACGATCGTGCTTTCTTCTTCAGTCATTCCTGGAAACGAGAGCGCTGTTGATAAATTGAAGGACAATCTCTATCGTTCAAACGCGCACATCATCACCTACATGGACAACCAAGTGCACGCATCGGGCCACGGTAAACGCGACGAGCTCGCATGGATCCACAAGCAGATCCCCTATAAATTCTTCATGCCGATCCATGGACATCATCACCGATTGAAGATGCACGCAGAACTTGCGATGTCGCTCGGCATCAAAGCGGAAAATATCGTCGTGCCTGATGATGGCTCGATGATAGAGATCCAAAATAGTGGAAAATCGATCACGATCCTCAAAGACAAAGCACCGGCAAGCCCGGTCATCGTCGAAGGTTCAGCTGTCGGCGATATCCAAGACGTCGTCATCCGTGACCGAAAAGCGCTCGCAAGCGATGGCATGTTCGTGATCGTTGCAACAATTGATGGCGTAACAGGAAAACTTAAGAAATCGCCAGATATCATTTCACGCGGATTCGTCTACCTCAAAGAATCACAAGAGCTCCTCCATCAGTCCCGCCAGATTATCAAGAAGACGCTCGAAGATGAAGTGAAGAACATGAACCCGATCAATTTCGACTATCTCAAGAACACACTCGGAGAGAATCTTTCGAAGTTCTTGTTCCAAAAGACCGCAAAGCGTCCGCTCGTCATTCCCGTACTTCTCAGCGTATAGTGTATAATAGACGCATGTCGCTCCTCTCGCGCATCTATGGAATCTCTTTTTTGTTTGCTGCAAACTTGGCGATCACCGCGTATGTCAATTCGACATTCCTTGCGCAATATATTCCCGATCATTATCTCGGCATCATTTATGCCATCGAAGCACTTCTGACACTCGTCATTCTCGAACTTATTCCGCTGACTGAAACAAGTCTCGGCAATCGAAGAATGACGCTCATCTTGCTCCTTGTGAACATCTGTTCGCTCGGAGTGCTTGCGTCGGGGACAAATGCGATCCTCGTCGTTGTAGCGTTCGTGCTCTATTTCATCACCAATAACCTGATCGTATTTGCGCTCGACATCTTCGTACGCCATTTCTCAAACGGCAAAAAAGCAGGCACCGCTCGAGGATTTTATCTGATGGTGACCAATGTCGCATGGGTCGCAGCACCGTTTATCACCGGATATCTCGTGACCAATTTCGGCTATGGAGCGATCTATTTCCTAGTATGTATCTTGGTGACCTATGTGTTCATGGTGATCAGTTATGGACTCGATGGTTTCAGAGACACCGCATATAAACACGTCTCCTTCTTAAAGACGATCCGCGAAATCCGCCACGACAAGAACATCATGCGCATCATGGCGGCCTATTTCATGTTGCAGTTCTTTTTTTCATGGATGGTCATCTACACACCGATCTATCTTCATGAATATATGCATTTCGGATGGGAGTCGATCGGTATCATATTTACCATCATGCTCTTGCCGTTCGTACTCTTGCAATATCCGCTCGGAAAGATCGCTGACAAATATCTCGGCGAAAAAAGGCTCTTGGTCTTGGGGCTTATCATCTTGATCGGCGCTACAGGAACAATATCATTCATGGGGATACAGACCATTAGTATCTGGGCAATTGTTCTTTTTGCAACACGTGTAGGCGCGGCAACCATGGAAGTCATGTGCGAAGCTTATTTCTTCAAAAAGATCGACGACAGCCAGCCTTCGCTCATCAGCTCGTTCCGTGCTATGATTCCACTTGCCTTCCTCGTTGGACCGCTTATGGGATCGCTCTTCCTCTTTTTTGTCCCATTCTCGTCATTGTTTCTCGTACTTGCAATCATTATGACAATTGCCTTTTGTTTTATTATTCCGCTTAAAGATATTCGATGATCTGGAAAACAATACCTCATCCAAAGAGTGCGCCAACATACCCGATCAGAATTAATCGGTTTTTGGCATTGCAAAAGATCGCAACGCGCACAGGCGCAGATATTTTAATTGAAAAAGGCGCAGTAAAAATAAATGACAAGACTGCGACGCTCGGCGATAAAGTGCTAGCTCGCGATATTATTTCAGTACAAGCAAATCTCAAAGAAAAACCGAAAGTATATTTTGCATACAATAAGGCCGAAGGTATCGTCACGAACAATCCACAAAAAGGAGAGATCGAGATCATTCAAAAAACACGTTTTCCAAAACGCGTTTTTGCTGTGGGGCGACTTGATAAAGATTCGCACGGACTGATCATCATGACGGACGACGGACGCATCACCCACCCGCTCCTTGATCCGCAATTTGTCCACGAAAAAGAATATGAAGTGAAAGTGAACAAGGTCATTTCGGAGAAGTTCATCGATGCGATGGGACGAGGCATAAAGCTCGATGATGGATACAAAACAAAGCCGTGCCAGATCGAACGGACAGGAATCAAGACATTTCGTATCATTTTAACTGAGGGAAAGAAACGCCAGATCCGCCGGATGTGTGAAGCGCTTGGATATACCGTCGAAGACCTCAAGCGCACGCGCATTATGAATATCTATCTCGGTTCTCTCAAGAAAGGAATGTTCCGAGAACTTTCTGGAAAAGAGCTGGACACGCTTTTAAAATCTTTAGGATTTTAAAAGAAAGCTTAGTTAGCTTACCTAGCTTTGTAGCTTAGATAGCTTAAGCCCTTGGCGACGAAGTCGCCAAGGGCTTTTAAAAAGCTAGTTAAGCCAGGACAAGCTACAAACCTAACTAAGCTTGTTCCCCTCTTCCGTATTTCTCCACATACCGTCGTAAAATTTTTTCCAAGACAGCGGGATTATACGCTTTTTCAAGTTCTTTGATATTTCCGGACGTATAAAAAGCATCCGCTTCATGTTCGATGATTGCATCAAGTGAAACTTTAGTACTATCTTTTGGTTTACTTTCTGGGAGACCGATCCCTATTCTCTCTAATCCTTCTTTCATTGATTCTATTTTAGCACAAAAAATCTGCCTCTGGCAGATTTTTTGTGCATTTCTATTTACTATTCGACTATTTTCTATTTACTAGTTCTCTGGTGCTTGCTCAAGCTTCACCGTCACCGTCTTCGTCATTCCTTTCGAAAGTACTTTAAGATTTACCGTATCGCCTACTTTGTGTGCACGTATGATCGATGCAAAATTCACATCGTTTTCCAATTTCTTTCCGTCAATTTCAAGGATTATGTCATTTTCCACGATCCCTACTTTATCCGCCGGAGATCCTGGGATCACTGCAAGTTCATTTTGTGTTGCACCGCGCTGAACAATGATCCCATAATCGACAGAGAGGTCATTTCTTTCTTTAAGATCTGCCGTTACCGTCGCATATCGAATACCGATATAGGGACGTATTATCTTGCCGGTCGCTTTTACAGAATCAATAACGCTCTTGATGCTATAGACCGGCAAAGCAAAACCGAAGCTCTGCGAACCTTGCGCGACCGCGACATTCACGCCGATGACTTTACCGGACAAATTCAAGAGCGGTCCGCCAGAGTTTCCTGGATTGATCGCCGCATCGGTCTGTATCACTTTGTCGAGCACCTCAGATTGTCCGCTCGCAGTACTTCCCGCCATAATTGTACGCCAATGTACTCAGATCACACCGACAGAAACAGTGTTTTTGAATTCTCCGAGTGCATTGCCGATCGCGATGACCGATTGACCCGCGACGAGTGCATCAGAATCCCCAAGGTCAAGATGCGGATAGCCGACACCTTCGATCTTTATGAGCGCAACATCGAGCACACTATCGCGCGCAATAACTTTTGCGTCATGTTTTTTACCATCGTTAGTGAAGACCGTATAGTGCGCAGTATTGTCTTCGATGACATGGCGATTGGTCACGATCAATCCATCGCTCGTGACGAAAAATCCAGAACCGCCACCGACTTCTTTTTTCTCAGTGCCGTTCTGTCGTTGGCTCGGTATCTGTAGATTGCCAAAATTACCGAACCCGCCGAACGGATCAGGTAGCGTCTGATAGTACGTCTCATATTTCGGCACATCTTTAGTGATGATGATCGAAACGACCGCAGGATTGGTCTTTTTCACTGCATCGATCACAAAGGATTCCTGTGTAAATATGGTCGGCGCAAGATTGAGTTTCTCGCCTTCTTTGAGCGGTATCGTTTCTGTGGTTTTCCCTTCAGTCTGCACGCCCTTGATATATGCTGTCGCGAAACGATTAAAAAGCGCCCCACGATTCGCCCAAACGAGACTTCCAGCAATAACCAAAACAACAAGGACCGTCAGCGCGCTTATTGCAATGGTTTTTGCCAATTGACTATCAATATTGATAATTTTTGTATTTTTTTGTGCCGATACATTCTCTTCGGCAAGAGGTGTATTTATATTTGTTTCCATAGCAATATATATTATAAAAATGTGTATAAAAATTTCAAGTGTGGATTTTCGATATTGTATCACTATTTAACTATCCGACTATTTTCTATTTTCTAGTACTGCAACTTTTTCTCCTTTACAAACAACAAAACCTTCTTCTGTTAAGGCTTGGAGTTGTGCATTGATCCGTTTTTCTTCGTATCGTGATAATAGTTGGTAGAGTTTTTTCTTGGTTATATTTTTTTCTGTAAGTATGGTTTTAATGATCGCTCCGCGAATTTGCCGGTCGGATCCTGTAAATTTTGATTGTTTTGTGTACTGCTTACTCTTTGTATTTGGATTGCCAAATTCTTTTTTCAAATATGAGCCATAATCCATGAGCGCATAACCCCATTCCCGCGCGTTTTTAGCATCAAGTGTTTTTTCAATTAATGGAAAGAGTTTGGTATCGGAAACGTTCTTTGATTTTGGAAAAAACTCGCGTATAAAAACTGATCTAATATTTGTTTCGATAAATGCGTGTGGTTGATTATACGAAAAAGTTGCAATTGCACGAGCGGTATATGGACCAATACCTGGAAGTTTTTCAAGTTCTGTTACCTCTTTAGGAATTTTTCCTTTATGATCTCGCACAACGGTTTCAGCCGCGCGCTTCAGTAGAAGCGCGCGGCGATTATATCCAAGCCCACTCCAGAGCAAAAGCACATCGCTCTGCTTCGCACTCGCGAGTTTCTCTATCGTCGGAAACTTCTTCAAAAATGCATTGTATTTTGGAATCACTCTATCCACCTGTGTTTGTTGCAACATAATTTCCGAAACCCAGATTCGATATGGGTCTTTTGTTTCCCTCCACGGTAATTTCCGCTTATTTTTCTTATAGAAATCCCAAACTTTTTTCTGGAAGGCTTTGATCTGCATTTCCATACTCTA
>CALRFE010000034.1 GCA_943356425.1 Candidatus Nomurabacteria bacterium | reverse complement strand
GGACTTGACGGTGAACCGAACGGCTTTGTAAAATTTCAAGGAAATATCTATGCGTACGGTCAATTTAATTTCAGCGGATCGTATTATGGTCTTGCAAGATTTACCGGCGTATCGTGGACGCCACTCATGCAAATAACGAGTGTTGAATTTGTGTATGCAGCAACTGTGTATGCAAATAAGTTAGTTGTTGGTGGAAATTTTGTAAATATTGTAGGATTACCCTTAACAAGGGTCGCCATGTTTAATGGTGCTACTTGGATTAATCTTGTTGGATATTCAGATTTAAGCCCTATTGGATCCATTGTAACAGCTCTCATTGTTGATGTCGGTAATTTGTATATAGGTGGAAATTTTTCTGATGTGACTTTCTCTCTAACAACACCAGTCTCTGGTGCAGATAAATGCCTCGTCTGGAATGGATCCACTTGGTCTTCAAAGCCCATTGCAAGCGATAATACACAAGGTATCTATGGTTTCTTCAAATACCAAACGAACATGTATGCGGTCGGTAATATTCAACAATTTCTCGTGCACCCATATCTTCCCGGCGCGGTGTACCAGAGTTGTGATGCGATCGTAAATGGACCGCTCTCAGGCTGGACGCATTGGAATTGTATGGGTAGCGGTGTTCCAATGGTCGGCAAAGCAGGTACTGAATTCAACAGCAAAATATATGTCGGTGGAAACGGAAATACGCTCATCTATCCTGGAGCAAACGATCGGCTATGGTCATGGAACGGCAGTATTTGGACGGCGGACCCATATTTTACCGGAAGTAATAATGTTCGCGCCATGGCAAAAAATCCGAGCAACACGATACTCTATATTGGTGGTCAGTTCGGATTCAATAACGGAAATAACATCGGCAATCTTGCGTATACCACGACCGGCATTCCGCTCCCTGTTACACTCGCTTCATTTTCTGTCGAGCTATGTAGGGGGAATAGCACCAGAGCTTGTCTTTCTTGGCAGACGGAAAGCGAGATGAATAATCGTTATTTTGGAATCGAACGGAGTATCGATGGATCTCAATTTGATTCTGTCGGTGTAGTTCTTGGTGCTGGAAGTTCTGAGAATACCAAATCGTACAATTACGAAGATGCGGTAGAACAAAATAATACTTACTATTATCGTCTCAAGCAGGTCGATTATGATGGAAAAGTTTCCTACTCAGCACTTCGTGCAGTTACAACAGAGATGTCCGGTGATTGTTTTACTGAGCACGGCACGATCATCGCACTGAATACTGTTCTCGAAAATGGAAGTCGTATTGCGGTCTACGATATCTACGGCAGAGAAATACCTATTTCTCCGAATATCGTAAGTCTCGATATTTTTTCACCAGGATTATATCTTCTATCTGTTATCGATAAAAATGGCGCACGGACCTGTATCAAGAAGTGTTTTGTTCAATAAAGTCATTTATTTGTATCATTCAGGCTTCCGAAATCGGGAGCCTGAATCTGTTTAACACCCAATAGACCTATGCTATACTGTCCCCATATGAAACGAATTGCGGTCTCTATCCTGATGTTTTCGGCCCTGGTGCCGTTCATTGTTTCGTCAAATACTATTGCCCCATATCTTGACGGCAAGGTACTTCTTATACGTGGTATTGCTTTTGGTGCAGTACTTATGATTGCACTGATATTTCTTCTTGGTAAAAAAAATGAACAAGAAGGTGTCTGGTCCGGAATCAAAAAGATGCTCAGTGATCCTCTTTTGCTTGTGATCATGGGAGGTCTCATTCTGCTCGGGCTCTCTACGTTTTTCGCATTTGATCGAGTCGTCGCATTTTTTGGGGAACCACAGCGTGCAGAGGGATTTTTGACGTTCTTTGCACTATTCGCGATTCTAGTCTCGTTCTCTATTTTTTTTGATAAGAAAGATTGGCAAAGATTTTTTGTTTTCATGTCAGCGGGGTCGATCATCATCGTCCTTATTAAATGTATTCAGACCATTGCTGGCGTGTACCACAATGATGCGCTCTCCGGCAATCCGACATTTCTTGCCGGATATTTTATCTTTACTATTTTTACGAGCGCTGTCGTTTTCTTTGAGAACAAGAAAATGGGGAACCACGGATTGCGCAAGCTCGGTGCGTGGGCGTTCGTGGCGAGCAGTTTCGGAGTCCTTTTGACCAGAACTCGCGGAGCGTTGCTCGGCATGTTCCTAGCGACGATCGTCTGTCTTGTCCTTGCGATGATTTTTGGGAAAAAAGAGATTATCGCACGGCGAACACTCCGTTTTTGGTCTGCGAGCGTTCTTATCGCGCTCGCGCTTTTTTCAGGCATATTTCTTGCGACTCGTCACGCAGTGCTCTGGCGATATGTTCCCGGTCTTGATCGCGTCGCGCAAGTGACCTCAGGTGACGAGACGATCAATTCTCGTCGCTTGTTTGCCGAAGAATCATTGACCGCATTCTGGCACGATGGGGGATCAAAACGCGTATTTTTGGGTTGGGGTTGGGATAATTACGTGTTCTTTTGGCAGAAGCACTATAATCCGCAGATCTTCTACTACGATACGGCAATCGCCGATCGTTCGCATAATAAGTTTATTGATCTTCTCGTGATGACCGGCCTTCTGGGCCTTACCGCATATATCTCTCTATGGTTTTTATTCATACGAAAGATCATCACGGTCTTCAAACAAAATTTCAACGAAGGGCTCGTCGTTATTTTTTATGCGATCACGTACTTCACCTTCCTCTTTTTTGCCTTTGATGTGCCGATGACGATCCTCGGCTTTTATGCAGTCATCGCATTCGTCAATTTCAGAATATATGAACAACGGCAATAAAATAATCACGACAATATTTTTCAGTGCAAGTGCGGTCTTTTTAGGAATCGCTTTCTTTGCCTGGACCGTATTTCCATATTTACAGATGCGATCGTTCTTTGTCGGGTTCAAAAAAGCGATCAATGGTGATGCTAGCATCCTTAGGAATAATACGTTTGCGTTCGCCAACATGACCTATGTGCAACCTGAGCTACGGTATCAGTTCATGGATTATCTGCTTAATTTCTATTCCGATGATAAGTATGCAAAAGAACGAGAAGAACTTGTATCATTGCTTCCGATCGCGATCGACAAATTATCTAAAAGTTTTTCCTATGAAAAAAATTATGCGGCGCATTTTCTTGCGCTCGGCCGAGGATATGATCTGATGGCTGATCTTGATCCTCTACGATCGAAGGAATTCCACGGCCAGGCAGTCCTGCAATTCAAAAAATCTCTTGAGATATACCCAGACAATCAACGGACGCTGTATGCATATGCGATCACTATTGCAAATGAAGGAGATGTCGATGGTGCGATCGCAATGATGCAAAAGATTCTCGCTCGGGATCCGCGTATTCCCGAGTCGCATTATTATCTTGGGACATTGCTCTATATGAAAGATAATTTTGCAAATAGCGACACGGCGCTCGAACATATCACGTATTCGCTTGATCATGGTATTGAGCCTGCGCTCTCGCTCACTAAAAAGATCTTCGAAAAGATGCTTGTGTATTATTATGCGAAACAGGATATTTCCCGCTTTAAAATCGTTGTCGAAAAGCTCAGCCGGTACGATAATGACCAGAGCTTGGTGTATAAGAAGATTCTCAGTTATATAGCGGAGCACAATGCCTTGCCAGTCATTAACCTTAAGAAACCGGAATAAGTATATGATCAATACACGACTCTCTGGAGGAATGGGGAACCAGATGTTCCAATATGCGATCGGGCGCGCGCTTTCCTTGAAACATAATGTGCCGCTTGCGCTCGATGTGACGTTCTTAAACGACCGGACAAAAATGCCGGAATTTTTGCGGCCACACTTCGCGTTCCGTAGTTTCGATCTTGATGTGTTCGCTCTCGATGCCAAAATTGCAGATCCTCAAGAAATATCATTCTGGAACCGCCCCTTTTTTTCTGGGAAGTTGATGCTCGTGATTGATGCGGTGTTTCGCAAGCTCGCATTTCTGCCCGGATGGGAAAAAAAGTTTTCTTTTGATGAACGAATACTTGCACTTGGTCCAAACGCGTATCTCGCAGGATTTTGGCAAAGTGAAAAATACTTTCTTGAAGTGCAGGATCAGATCCGAAAAGATTTTGCACTTAAAGAAAAAATGTCTGAAAATGCACAAAAACTTTCTATAGAAATACAAAACACAGCATCGCTTTGCGTGCATGTGCGCAGAGCTGATATGGCAGCATGGAAGTCATTTCACGGTTCTTGCGATCTCGCATATTATGAACGCGGCATTGCATATGTTTCAAAAAATACAAACATTGAAAAAGTGTATGTGTTTTCTGACGATATCCTCTGGTGTGAACAGAATATGCATTTTCCATGTCCGACGGTCTTTGTGAGCAAGGAGTACTCAGGCAAGAAAGGAGAAGGGCATCTTGCGCTCATGTCTTTGTGTAAGCACTTCATTATCCCTAACAGCACCTTTTCGTGGTGGGCAGCGTGGCTTTCCAATAACCCAGACAAGATCGTTGTTGCACCAAAAGCGTGGTTTAGTAACAGTATTAATACCAAAGATCTTATTCCAAAGAGCTGGATCCGCATGTAGTTATATGATTTCCAATAAAAATAAAATTGAAATAGAAAAAACCTATGACATCGTTATTGTCGGTGCGGGAATATCAGGATTGACCCTCGCCGAACGGTATAGTTCGCTCGGTAAAAAAATATTAGTCATTGAAGCTCGCGATCATATCGGGGGCAATTGTTATGATTTCAAAGATGAGCATGGAATACTTGTGGCAAAATTTGGCCCGCATTATTTTCATACCAACCATGAGGATGTTTGGGAATATGTGAATCGTTTTTCCGAATGGACGCCATTTGAGGCGCGGATCATCTGCCATATCGACGGCAAGAAAGTTCCATTGCCGGTCTGTATACAGACGATCAACGCCTATTTTGGTACCACACTCGAACATGAAGATCATATGAAAGAATGGCTCGCCACAAATGCGACTCCGATTGAGGATCCGCAGAATGCAGAAGAAGCTGCGCTCGGTCGTGTCGGACCGATCTTGTATGAAAAAATATTCAAAGAATATACTATCAAGCAATGGGACAAGCATCCGCAGGAACTTTCCCCAGAAGTAACCAATAGAATTCCAGTGCGCACGAATCATGATGATCGGTATTTCACCGATCGGCATCAGGCCATCCCGAAATATGGATACACCAAACTTTTTGAGAATATGGTTACAAGCAAAAATATTACCATTCTTTTAAATACCGATTGGGAAAGTGTGAAAGATACGGTAACATATACTGAGAAGCTCTTTTTTACTGGACGGATCGATTCGTATTTTGCGAAAAAATTTGGACCGCTTGAATATCGTTCGCTCCGATTTGAATTTGAGACATTTGATCAGGAATACTTTCAGGAACATGTGCAAGAAAATTATCCATCGCTCGCATTTCCGTTTACGCGTATTGTTGAATACAAGCATATGACGGGACAGAAGCATCCAAAGACGACCGTCTCTCGAGAATATCCGACGTGGGACGGTGAACCATATTATCCTGTGCCGTCAGAAAAAAATAGGGAAGTGTATAAAAAATATCAGCAGGCCGCAGAATATTTGGAAAAGGAAAATATCTATTTCGTCGGACGATTAGCCAATTATAAGTATTTCAATATGGATCAGGCATTCAAGAACGCACTTGATCTCTTTGCTCGTTTAGAAAATATATGAAAACAGCCGCAGTTGTTGTTACGTACAATAGAAAAGATCTGTTGATCAGATCCATACAAGGAATACTTACGAGTACGCGACCCATCGATCGTGTTTTTGTCGTGGATAATAATTCAAACGATGGAACTTCCGAAATATATAAAAAAGAATTTGGAGATAATGAAGCGATCGTATACACGCGTTTGGATGAGAATACGGGAAGCGCTGGGGGATTCAATTATGGCGTCAAACAAGCATACGAGTGGGGAGCGGATTGGATCTGGTTCTTAGATGATGACGTCTCGCCGACCCAAAATTGTCTAGAAACGATGCTTGGCTACGAACATCTCTCAAAATGCATACATCCGAGCAAGAAAGATATTAATGGCAGAGAATTTATGTGGGAATCCATTTTCAATCCATCAACGGCGTCCGCGACGATTCTCCCTAATATTTCTTTCAAAAATAATAAGGATTTTACCTTTGTAAATATGGGCTGTTTTGAAGGAATGCTCATACACCGGGATGTCGTTTCCAAGATAGGTTTCCCTGATGAGCGATTCTTTATCGCGGGCGATGATGTTATCTATGGCTTTCTTGCATCGCTTCATACAAATGTCATTTTTGTCAGAGATGCAGTCATTTCTAAATTGATCCCGCTCTCCGATCGAAGTAGCCCGACCTTTTTGTATTACAGTGTGCGGAACCAATTTCTCATGAAGAAACACCTCCAGGAACAAGGTCTTTTTAACGGACGGCTGTTCTACTTGTATCTTTTTTCCTTTGTCTTGTATGCCGGCATCAAACAAGCATTTAGGAATCGATCAACACTCATTCCGGTGTACGTCATTCGGGGACTTATTGATGGGGTGCGCGGGCGATTTTACAAGTTGTAGGATAGAAAAGTTGTAATGAAATTTTCGCTCGAAAAAATAAATAAAAATATACTCCTTATTGCGCTCGCGGTGTCTTTTATTCGTCGCGGTAATTTTTACGAATCGTTCATCCCCAAGCCATTTGAAATATTTTTTGTAGTGCTTGTCCTGTCAACGGCGATCTATGTATTTAGGGATAAAAAAATCAAGGATTTTTTCCTGTCGATCCCTAAAAAGATCTGGATCGCAGTAATCGCACTAGTGGTGTCTGTCGTGGTGGGATGGCTCGCGTCTCTCATTAAAGGCATACCGTCAAATTTTAATATGGTATTGGAGTTCGGGACCTTCGGGATAGGAGTTGCTACATTCGTATTGGTGTTGTTCTACACAAAAGATGATGCGCTTTTTGCAAAAAAATATATATACGCGCTCCTCGCGCCCGTTGTATGCATTGTCTTTGTTGTGCTTCCCGAGATCGGTGATTTTTTCGGTGTCGTCCAAGGCGACAATTTTCGTGGTTTTACAACAAATGTAAATATTGTCGCCAAGACCCTGCTCATTCCGGCTCTTTTTTTGGTGACAATGTCTTTATTTGAACAGAACTTAAAGAAAAAATTTGGGTACATCTTTGTTTCAAGCGCGCTTGTCACACTGTTGTTCTGGACCGCATCACGTGGAGCGATCCTGAGTCTCGCACTTGGCTTTCTCTTGGTCTGGTTGATCTTTTCGTTGCACGATTTTAATTGGAAG
>CALRFE010000033.1 GCA_943356425.1 Candidatus Nomurabacteria bacterium | reverse complement strand
CGTAGCGAGCCGAGCATGCATTCGATGCGAGGATCTGGTACCGGGATAACGGTGGGAATAAGCATGATCAGGTTAAAGCTTTTAGCTGTTAGCTTCTAGCTTAAATTAAATTCATAAAGAGACAAAAGAAGTATACTTTTTGTGGGGAGTTTTTACAAGGAGAGAAAGCTAAAAACTAACACCTATAAACTAAAAACTAATTTGCTTGCGATTCGAGGAATTTAAAGACCGCTTCGTTTTCAAGCATCGCTTCGACGTATGCGGTACTGCGCATTTTGTCAGCATCTTTGTACATTTCCATGATGTGTGCGACTTCGTGCGAAACTTTTTCTGGATCTGCCTTGATATTTTCTTTTTTTGCGATCTCGTGGAGTAAGAGTTCCATGCGAACACGTTTTTCTGCATCGGCGCGGAATTCGTCGCGAACGGCGTCTTCTGATTTGCCCATGTGTTTCAAATAGTCTTCATATGAAAGTCCCATCTGTGAGATGTCGCTTTTCATGCGGAAGAGCATTTTGTCGAGTTCTGCTTCGACGAGAATGTCGGGGATTTCTGCTTTGGTATTTTCGAGCACTTTTTCCAAGATCTTCAGACGATTCGCTTCGCGCGCGTGATTATCTTTTTCGAGTTTGATGTTGTCGCGAAGTTTTTTCTTAAAATCGTCGACATTTTCAAAATTGCCGAGCGATTTTACAAAATCATCATCGAGCGGGGGCATTTCTTCTTCAGTCGGTTCGATCGGTTTTCCTTCGGCGTCTTGTTTTTTGGGACTACGGGAACCGCGAATATCTTTGATGGTTTTTTCTACTTCTTCATCGGTGACGGTCGATTCAACAAGTTGCGCACCTTCTTTTTTCGCAATTGTTTTGTAATCGGGAAGTGTGATTTCGGGGAAGACTGCCGTTGTGATGGTAAAGCCGAGTGGATTTCCTTTTGCGAGCTTGGTGATGCTAATTTCTGGGCGACCAATTGCGTCGATCTTGTGTTCCTCGAGCAATTTTGGGTAGTGTTCTCCGAGCGCGTGTTCTGCCATCTCTTCTAAAACAGCAAGTTCTGAAACGTGTTTTTCGAGGACATTTTCCGGAACTTTGCCTTTACGGAAACCAGGAACTTCGATGCGTTCATTTAAGTGCATGAGCGCGTGTGCTCGGTAGCTCTCCACGATATCTGTCGGTAGCTCGCCCGTAATGATTACGGTGCCTTTATCTCCTTTTGTAATTTTTATATCTTTATATTGCATGGTTTTGTCAGTTTATATGGACTTCGGTTTTTTGTCAAAGAAAAATTTCCAAGTATAATCTTGGAAATAATGCGCACCACCCCTCAGTCCCCTCCTTTTAAAGGAGGGGAGGCGTGACTCAAGACTATTCTAAGTAGCCCGCATTGAACTGGCTGCGGTTTTGCGCGAGTTTCGAGACGTCATTCTCCCAGAAGAAAAATCCGCCGATCAAAAAAACGATAAGTATAATTGCGATGCCGGTGAGGGCTCCGCGCTCATCTTTATTTGTTTGGATAATTTCCTCGTTCATATTAATGGAGACGGCGAGGAGGGGAGAAAATTACAGAAAGGAAGCTTAACGAGCTTAGATAACAAAAAACACCCGGGCTTTGCCCGGGTGTTTTTTGTTATATTTGATTAGTCCAATTTTGATGCGTAGTCCTTTTGATATCGATCAGCGCAATCAGTGATTATCTTTTTTGCTTCTTCGATTCCAAAAAATCCTCCAACTTTTCCGCTCCCGCCCTTTTTGAGATCTTTGTAATGTTCCCAGAAGTAGGTCGTTTCTGTTTGGAAATATTCGCCGAGATCTGCGAGCGTCTGTATGTGTTCCATCCGTTTATCATCAGAAAGTACCGCAATGATCTTGTCGTCGACTTCGCCGCCGTCGACGAATTTCATGACGCCGAGCACCCGTGCTTCAACGAGTGATCCGGGAACAAGCGCTTCGGTAACGCCAACGATTTCCACATCGAGAGGGTCGTTGTCCTCATCCCATGTCATCGGAATTGCGCCGTACGAAAATGGATATACTAGCGAAGAATAGCCCACGCGATCAAGTTTCAATTGTCCGCTTTCGGTGATGATCTCATATTTATTGATCGAGCCTTTTACGTTCTCAATGATCACATGCACGATATTCTTTTCCGCATCTGTAAAAGCAGGGAGCGCATGCAAAAGATTGAGCATGTATCGAGAAGGTTTGTGATTGATGTTAGCCATAAATTAGGTTTCAGGTGACAGGTTTTAGCTGTCAGCTTCATTAATTTCTAATACAGATACCAGTATATCACTATGCGTTTGTTTCTTCCGTGGATTCTGTCGGAGCTTGTTCCTCTGTCGTCTCAGCCGGTGTTTCTTCTGCAACTTCGTCGTCAGATGATGGAGCGCCGTCCGCTTTTATTCCCTTGATGTCGATTCTCCAACCCGTGAGCTTTGCCGCAAGACGGACGTTTTGTCCGCCCTTGCCGATCGCAAGCGAGAGTTCTTCATCGGCAACATCAACCGTTGCTTTGTGTTCCGTTTCGTCGATGTCTATATTGAGAATTTTCTTTGCGGGGCCGAGCGCTTTAGTGACAAATTCACGCGCATCTTCAGACCATGGAATGATGTCTATTTTTTCCATACCGAGCTCGCTCATGACAGTATTTACGCGGATGCCTTTTTGTCCGACACATGAACCGACTGGATCAACATGATCATCGGTCGTTGCAACAGCGATTTTTGTTCGAGAACCCGGTTCGCGTGCGATTGATTTGATCACAACCGTACCGGATGCGATTTCTGGAGCTTCGATCGCAAAGAGCGCTTCGATAAATTTCGGATGCGTGCGAGAAAGTTTGAGTGTGACGCCACGGGGAGTCTCATCAACTGCATAGAGATATGCTTTGATGCGCTCGCCACGAGTGAATCGTTCGCCAGGAATCTGTTCTTCATACGAAAGGACTCCGGTCGCGCGATTGAAGTCGACGAAAATAGTGCCGCGTTCTATCTTTTGGACGAAGCCAGAAATGATTTCGCCTTCGTGTGCGCCGTATTCATCGATGATAGAACTTCGTTCCGCTTCGCGAATTTTTTGGATGATGACTTGCTTTGCAGTTTGTGCTGCGATGCGACCATAATCTTCTTTTGATTCGAGCGGGAAAACGATCTCGTCTTCAAGTTCTGCACCTTTCTTTATTTTGCGTGCATCTTCGAGGATGATGTGATGTTCAGGATTGAAACGGACGCGCTCGTCACCTTCTGGACGTTCATCTGTTGCTTCTTCGTCAAATTCTTCTCCTTCTTTTGGAAAATAAACAGTCGAATCATCAACGACAATTTTGACCTGGTAGAACTCTGTCTCACCGGTCTCGGTATTGAAGTGTGTGCGGATGATCTGTCCACGCTTGCCGTAATCTTTTTTGTACGCAGCAGCGAGAGCTTGTTCGATCGCCTCGATTATTTTTTCTTTTGGGATTTTGCGTTCGGTCTCGAGCTGTTCGAGCGCAGAATGCATGGTTTTTAAGTCCAACATGATAGCTGTCAGCTTTCAGGTGTCAGGTTTCAGCCAACACAAGCAAGCTTTTTATTAAATTTTTCTAAAAATAAAATCCGGGTTTCGGGACCGGATTAATAAACATATGATAGCACAAAGGTGGAAGTTTGGCAACCTTATGAAAAGAAGGATCAAACAAGTTGATCCTTCTTTCATTTTATTCGCCAAAGGCGCTTTACCTATTCGGCAGTATCTGTTCGGGGGGAGATTCTCCCACAAAAATTTGATTGCCGGTTCTGATGTGAACAATGACTTTAGCAAAGACCTTAGAGTATGCGTATTTTGCCGGGAAACGGTTTTCTTGGTCATACATTGCGAATGAGCCATTTTCTATTGGACTCTTAAAAATCCAAGGGAAACGGGCTATTTCATGCGTGCACAACGAATCGTTATAGAGAACGCAGATACTTGTATCGTGCGCGGTGTCGGATACACTCCGGTTTTCTCTTCGAGGAGTAAAACCGCTTATATCGTAAAAGACGGTTAACTTATTGTGATACAGGAGTCCATAATTGCCAGCGGTGATTGTCACCGTAAAGCTCTTTACATTCCTTTTTGGAGTAAATGAGCAAAGTGCTGCAATGGTCCCGCTAAGAACCAAAGCCGAAATCATTATTTTCTTCATAAGAAAGGATTTGGGTTGGTTTGAACTGACTATATCATATAAAAAATATTTGTCAATGGTTTTTGGGGATTTTGACGGGGAAAAGGGGAAGAAAAAAGGGCCCGCGCCGTAGGCGCGGGCCCTTTTTATCTAGATATCTTTATCTAATGAGCCTCATTTCCCGTTGATTTTACTTGATTTTCCAGCGTTTGCGTCGTTCCGCCGGCAGTGCTGTTCTGATTAATGAGTATTCCGCCACTTGCACTATTTTGTGTACCCAAACAACTGCCTTCAGAGCCAATATCACAACAAGGTACACCATCGATACTTCTGACAGTACCATTGAACTGTTTGCACGCGTTCGTAATGATGACACATGATCCTCCTACTGGTCCTGGACCACTTGCAAATCCATTGCCGATCTGGTGATAGACGCCACCATTGCAGTTAGGAATGCCGGGAGTACCACTATGCATCATCTGCAGAGCACGTTGGTTGAATACGCGCGCGCTTTGTCCGCGATTTCCAACATTGTCGTAGACGAAATACACAAAACCGAACATGAGTACGAGCGCGATCACGGTCTTCAGTGATGCGTACTCGGGATTCTTGAAAAAGTTTTTCATATTTTGCATACCACAAGTATAGCACTTTGTGCGATCAACAGACAGTAGAATGATCTTAGTTATCCACATCAGATGAAACACGTCCCGTTGGTTTAAATGTGTGATACTATATATGTATATTTAGCACTTAGAACTTTCTTTTTTATGGAACCAATTTCTGAACAAAAAGTAGCGGCACCGAATACTGGCACGAAAGTGTTCGGGATCATTGTCGTTCTAGCTGTCATCGGGATCGCTTTTTATCTTTCGTATAAAAAAATACTCTACGATCGTGCGCATGCTCCGCTCCGCGCACAGCAAAAACAGGAACTTATCGACAAGCATGGTGAGCTCAATGAGAGCTTGCCACTCACTGATGCGCAGAAGAAAAATTTAGAGAAACAGCATGCACAGCCGATCGCACAAGATAGTGTTCCACTCACTGCTGATCAAAAAAATGCCATTATTAACAAAGGGCAATAAAGAATAATGAGAAAAACCATAAGAGCTTTTAGTTTTGTTTTCATCACGCTCGTCATTGCTTGCGGATTTTTTGGATTTTCACAAAAAGCGCATGCCGCGCTCGGAGCGGTTACTGGATATGCATATTCAGATGGCATGGGCTATATCAATATGGCAGCAAATGGACAAGTTGGATCCGGCGTATTTACTGATACGACCACTGGTACGCTTTCAGGTTATGCATCATATGGATGGAATGGCACGAACGCTGGTTACATCACATTCAATGCAGCGGAACTTGTCGGCTGTCCGAGCGGTTTTTGCGGTACTGGTTTCAATTTGGCAACTGGGCAATTACGCGGATGGGCGCGAGCATGCTATGTCTTCGTCTCTGGATGTTCAGGCGCACTCAAACCACAATATCAAAATGGAAGTTCTGAGGGATGGATCAGTCTGGACTGCGCTAATACCGTCAGTTGCGGAACGGTGAATTACCGCGTGATAATCTCTCTTACGAACGGTTCAGTGACTTCGGATCCGACAACCGGACAAGGATTCGCATGGGGTGGAGATGACACGACAGGCGCTGAAAATTTTGGCTATATAGATTTCGGCGCAGTTTCATTCCCGACGCTTTCAGCGCCGACCGGTCCGGTCTTGAAAATTGAACCGAATCCTAGTTGGCCAAAAAGTGATGGGGCAACACAATGTCTTGATCCGGGAGATACATATTCGCCAAAAGTGACACTTGATCTTACTGCGATTTCGACTGCAAATAGTGCCACCGCGCGTTGCGATGTGAGTTGGGGTAAAGACATCGGATTCCAACAAGGTTCTGGAACAGGTGCGCCGTGCTATAACCGAGATTGGACGAACGATGGATCGGGCTTCAATGCAAGTGTCTTCGGGTATTGGCCATTAAACAATCGTTTTGCATATTACAACTCTCCTCCGGTCTTTGCCTGCGGTGCCGGAAACATTCCTGCTCCAGGTATTCTCTTGAATGGTACTGACCAAACACCTGGTCCGAATTTCGGCACCCTCTTTAGCGAAGCATATCCTCCCACAGACGCGACGTTGCCAAGCGCAATAGCAATAACACAACAGGGAACAAACGTCTGGAGAACGAGAACGATACATGGTCATACTTGTAACGGGACGGGCGAAAGCTGGATGACGATTGATTTCCGATATCCAAAGGAAGTGTACTTTGATACAAATCGATGTACTTCAGATCTTGCTATTGCTAATAATCCAGATGGCACGCCTCATTATCTAAATAAGATCTGGACTATTACTGATGCGTTGACGGATCCGATTACTGGCACGGAATCATTCTACAATAATGGCCTCTTTACCTTTAAACTAAACGATAATCTTTCTCAGTTCTACTCGGCGACGGCGCACAACGATCCTTCGATCGGTCCGCACCAGCAATGTATCGTATTTCCTGCGGGTAAAGGTGCGTACATTAATAATTCTGAAATTGGCGCAACCATGCTTCCTTCATATGAGCCGGTGTATGCAAAGCCATCAGCGCCATATGATCAGTTCTCGTTGCCATGGTGTCCGATCACGACAACTCTTTCTGCTGCGCCTGCAAGTTGCCAAGAATATGGATCACCGCTCGCGGTGACGTGGTCAGTCCCATCAACAAATGCCGAGACGTGTACTGCAAGCGTTGCGTGTACTAATACAGCGGGTCAAGCTGTTGGTTGTAGTGGCTGGAGCGGCGCAAAGAGCGCTACCGCAGGCAGTCATTCACAAAATGTCATCATCGCCGCGACGGGTGGAGCTCAAAATATCCAAGCAGTGCTCTCACTGACATGTACGAATTCAATAAGTTCTCAGGCGAACACCGTGTCAACGACCGTTGATATTGCCGGCACATGTTTCGTGGCCCCATATTGCGGAGATAATATCGTGAACAATGGTGAAGAGTGCGACGATGGCAATACTGATTCTGGTGACGGATGCACCGGCGAATGTACTATTGAAATTTGCGGTAACTACTACACCGATGTCGATGAAGAGTGTGATGCGGGTAATCCCTCGACGCAACCATTGTTGTGCACGAGCAGTTGTAAAAAAGTAGCAGGTGGCTCTACGACGAGCG
>CALRFE010000032.1 GCA_943356425.1 Candidatus Nomurabacteria bacterium | reverse complement strand
CGGCAAAGCTGGACGTGATGAACTTGTTGCGGAGGAAAAAGCCCAGCTTGCTGTACTCGAAACCTATCTGCCAAAAATGATGGAGCGCGAGGAAGTGCAAAAGATCGCTGAAGCAAAAAAAGCGGAGCTCGCGATCACTGATCCGACAAAGAAGGGTATGCTGATGTCTGCGTTGATGAAGGACCTGAAAGGCAAGGCAGATGGTATGGTCGTAAAAGAAGCAGTAGATAGTTTGTTCTAAATAGTATGGACCGCTTCCAAGAGAAAATGGTCATAGATCCGAACATCGAACTCAAGCTTCTTGAGATGGAACTTGAGCACGATCTCGATGATCTGAAAAAGAGAGGGCTCAAATTAGAAGAGATGCAGGATCTCCGGAGTTTTGAAAAACCGGGAGATAAAGTGCTCGAATTCGGTAACTCCGAAGTACTTACTGTATATGCTGACGAACAGAAGCTCTATGCGCGGATCAAAGAAAAAATGGAAAAAGTTGAGAAACTTAAGATCCAGCTAAAGAAATAATTTATGTCCACCATCATCCATTGGCTCGTGCTTTCCAGTTCCGTTTATATCGCATCGTTCGTTATCGATGGTATTTCGGTCGACCCGTGGTGGGTCGCGCTCGTTGTCGGCGCATGTCTGATGTTCATCAATACGATCATCAAGCCGATCATCTCGATCCTCACGCTCCCGATCAATATTTTGACACTCGGACTTTTTTCATTACTCGTCAATGCGTTCCTCTTCTGGGTCTTGGCGCTCGTCGTCAAAGGTTTTGCCGTGAATGGATTCATGCCGGCGCTCATCGGTTCGATCATGGTCTCAGTGCTCAATTGGGTCGCGGGAAAAATAATCGACAGAAATTGATCGTTGTATGCATCTCATCCATGTCTTAGGATCCGCGGTCGAGCATCACGTTGCTCTTGCATACTGCATCATTTTCTTCGGTACGCTCATTGAAGGCGAATTTGTCATGATCGCATCGGGGGTTCTCGCGCACATAGGTGTTCTTCCTGTCGTTGATACGGTACTGCTCGGTTTTCTTGGCGCAATGGGAAAAACAGTCATCGGATATTCTATCGGGCAAGCTGTCAGTAAATATTTTCCAAACAACAAGTTCTTTACGTTCATCGAAGGAAAGATCCTTCATTTTTTGCCACATTTCAAAGATCGTCCGTTCTGGTCAATTTTTTTGTCAAAATTCGTCTATGGCATCAACCACTTAGCCATCTTATTTGCAGGATTCATTCGCGCGCAATTCAAGACCTATTTTTTTGCAGAACTTTTTTCTTCGATCCTGTGGACCGGCGGAGTGTTTTCCCTTGGATACTTTTTCAGTTATACTGCATTTGGCGTCAGTCGGGATATCCGGAAGGCGTTGCTCGTCATCCTTGTCTTAGTGATCATTTTCATGCTTGTCCAGAAATTGATCGCCTTTATCATTGAGATATTAGAACAGAATACACAAAAATAATTATGGGAATTTTTTCAAAAAAAGAAGTAATTGTCACACATAATGGCGTCTTTCATGCTGATGATATTTTTTCTTGCGCGATCCTCTCTGTCTTACATGACGGCAATATTACTATCGTGCGCACCCGTGATCCTGAAAAGATAGCAAGCGCCGATTATGTTGTCGATGTCGGAGGAGAACACGATCAAGACCGTCGTCGTTTTGATCATCATCAGAAAGGCGGTGCCGGTCTCCGGGAGAACGGCATTCCGTATGCTTCGTGCGGACTCGTTTGGAAGGCGTATGGTGATGAGATCTGCGGAAACAAAGAACTCGCTCGCAAGATCGATCAGATGCTGATCCAACCCATCGATGCCGAAGACAATGGTATGGAGATCATCACGCGCACGCATGGAGTTTCTCCGTACACAATACAATATTTCTTATATACCTCTCGTCCGACATGGAAAGAAACAGAAAATTTTGATGAAGTATTTCCTCAGTTAGTCAAACAGATGAAAGAATTATTGCTCCGTGAGATCAAGATCGCGTCAGACATTCTCGACGCAAAAGAAATTGTAGAAAAAACATACGACGGATCTGCCGACAAGCGTGTCATCGTTTTTGACGTAATCTGTCCCGCGAGCGATATTTTAGAGACGCATCCCGAACCGCTCTATATCGTCCGTCCGCGGCTCGATGGAAATTGGGGGATCAAAGCCGTCCGAAAATATGACCATGGATTTGAAAACCGAAAGGATCTACCACTGTCTTGGGCGGGGCTTCGCGACGAAGAACTGCAAAAGATCACCGGCGTATCGGATGCAATTTTTTGTCACAATGGCAGATTCATGGCAGTTGCAAAAACTAAAGACGGCGCTCTCAAACTTGCACAATTAGCGCTTTCCGCGTAAGCTCAATATTATGGAAGGAGAAAAGGACTATTTCCCGCCACAAAACAAGAAAGAGGCTGATAAACCTCGTTTTATTGAACATATTTCTGATTGGGAGAAGAAAGAGAAGAAATATTATCTGCATAAGGTCTATGATGAGATGGTACGTAAATATGCAGGAAATTTCCCCTATAAGCAGGCTGAAAGAAAGCACTAAGAAATAAACGATATATTTGGTCCAGTGTCTGGGCAATTGGGTCCAAGATTTGGTAATTATCAGATTGTGAATGTTATAAAACCAGAACCAAAAGAATTTGCTGATATTCTCGGCGCAAATGGAAAACCATTACCGAGCGGTCATAAAAAATAAAAACAATGGAAGGACAACTCAAAATGCATTTTAATAAAGACCAGGAATCATCACCAAAATATCTTGAAGATATTTCTGATTGGCCGATGAAGCTTAAAAAATATCAGCTGGTGCAAAACTATGATGAAGTAAAGCGCATGTGGGGCGGACGAGTCAGGGCAGAAGAAGCAGAAAGCAACGTTCGTTATTTGAACGGACAGTATGGCCCAGGCACCGCAGTTCTTGGAATGGAATCCTCCGGCCTGCGGATCGTTTCGATCAATAAGCCGATCGAGGGTGAATTTTCTGAGATTCTAAAAAATGGCATATTACTACCGATGCGTCCAGAGAAAGAAACTATTGAAATGGATACTTCTCGAAAAAACGAAGCTGCATAGTTTTTATTTATTTGTAATTAATCTAAAACCTGACACCTAAAACCTGTCACCTGATCTTTTATGGCTTTCATCGATGAAATCAAAATACACGCACAAGCAGGATACGGCGGAGACGGCGTTGTTCGCTGGCGCCAAGAAAAATTTATTGACAAGGGCGGACCATCTGGTGGAAATGGCGGACATGGTGGCAATGTGTATGCATTTGCGACACGCGATATGCACCAGCTCGCATTTTATCGTCAGAAAAAAAGCTTCAAGGCAGCTCGCGGAGAAGACGGTATGGGACAGAAGAAACACGGAAAGTCGGGCGACGATGTTGTGCTCTCATTTCCGATCGGTTCGATCATAACCAATCTTTCTACTAACAAAAAATACACGCTCAAAAAAGAGGGAGAGAAAGTGCTCTTGCTCTCAGGCGGCGGTGGCGGATTCGGTAATGAACATTACAAGAGTTCGACCAACACGACGCCAACCAAAGCATCACCTGGCAAAGAAGGAGAAACTGCTGATTTTTTCATTGAGCTCGAGCTCTTTGCAGACGTCGGGCTCGTCGGACTTCCGAATGCGGGCAAATCAAGCTTGCTCAATTCGTTGACGCGCGCACAGGCAAAAGTGGGCGATTATGCATTCACAACGCTTGATCCTAACTTGGGTGATTTCCACGGATTTATCATTGCCGATATTCCAGGGTTGATCGAAGGCGCATCTGAAGGAAAAGGACTCGGTACGAAATTTCTTCGCCATATCAAACACACTGAGACGCTCGTTCATCTAGTATCATTTGAAAACAAAGATATGATCGGGACGTATCACGAGATCCGCGCAGAGCTCAAAAAATATGGACATGATCTCGACACTAAAGATGAGATCATCCTTTTGTCGAAGACCGACATGGCAAAAGATAAGAAAGAAATTGCAGTCAAACTCAAGGAATTCAAAAAACTTAAAAAACCGGTATATACTATTTCACTCTTCGATGACGCCTCGCTCAAAGAGTTCGGTGACGAGCTCGTCAAATATCTGCGAAAAGAGAAGAAAAAGAAATGATCAACAAAAAAACACCGGCGATCCGGTGTTTTTTTGTTGGTTTGCAGATAAACGATTTCTGTGGTTTAATAGCAAAAAAATCCTTTACTATATGATACAGAATTCCGAAGAACTCAAGAAGCATACCTTTACCAATGGAGAAGGCGATAAAGCAAAAGACAAGTTAGGATATCCGCCGCTCCAGTTCAAATTTCCAGAGTACGCCATTGTCCAAATACGCCCGTTATTCGAACCAGAAGGAGTTAATGACCTTGAACAATTAAAAGAGCTCTGGTCGAAAACTTTGGATAAAGTTTATGCGGTCGATCTAAAACCGGAACTTTTCGCCATTGTCGTTGCAAACCAAAAAGAACTCGCATACCATTCGATCAATTTTAAATGGAACACTTGGGAAGACGAGACCTTTTTGCTTGTCAAAGAAGATATTGTCGGTTGGGATATCGCGCTCTCCGATCTCGAGCTTCTCAATAATCCGGCGAGATTCTTGTATGTCTTCGTCGCAAAAGATCGTTTTGATCAAAAGCGATATTACGAAGATATCGAAGGCATTTATCAATGGATCGAGGTGGAAGGAGGGATGTACGCTATTCGTTTTCCCATCTCGCATATTTTGTGCTTGGAATTTCTTCCGGGTATTCCGTTGGAAGTGCAAGAAGAACAGATGACAGAAAAAGAAGAATAAAATTTTTCTCAGTAAATAAAAAGATCCGCGAGCTTACTTGCGGATTTTTTTATTTTTGATACACTTGCGGTACAATCAAATATCGATATCAAGAGCGCGGGGAGAGATTTGGCTCCAAGATCCGCCGGCAACCCTTGGGAAATCAAGAAGGTGCTTCATCCAAGCCTGGTATTCCAGGAATGATATATTTTCAAGATCTCATTCCGCGTATCAGCGGATTTTTTATTTTATCAGTATCTTTAATCTCTTCTCTTTAATTTTTCATCTATGCAAAAGACTGCCGAATTCGTTTCCCCAAAACATCCCGACAAGATCTGCGATTTTATCGCGGACTCTATTTTAGACGCATATTTAGAGCGCGATCCGGACTCCCGTGTCGCGATCGAAGTCATGGGCGGACACAATTTGATCACGATCAATGGCGAAGTCACTTCGACTGCGATGCCTGACATTTCAGAAATTGTAAAAAATATTGTCGGTGCGAACTATGAGGTCATCACGCATATTGCGATGCAAAGTCCCGAGATCGCGCGCGGTGTCGATACGGGCGGTGCGGGCGATCAAGGGATCATGAAAGGATATGCGACAAGCGAGACTCCGAACCTCATGCCGCTTGAATACGAGCTCGCACGCGATTTGTGTATGAAAGTCTTTGAAAAATATCCATATGATGGGAAGACGCAAGTGACCGTTCTTGATGGAAAAGTGAAGACCGTCGTTGTCAGTTTCCAAAATAGCAAAAATAACGAATTGCTTCCGCTCGTCAAGAGCATCATCGAAGCCGAAGAATATCTCATAAATCCGGCAGGCGAGTGGACACAGGGCGGTTTTGACGCAGATACGGGGCTTTCAGGACGCAAGCTCATCGTCGATAACTATGGACCAGAGATCCCGATCGGTGGGGGTTCATTTTCAGGAAAAGATTATACGAAAGTTGATCGTTCAGGTGCATACATGGCACGCCGGATCGCAGTAGATCTGCTCAAAAAATCTGATGGACAAGCACATGTGGTCCAGGTAAAGATCGCCTATGCGATCGGAAAATCTGAACCAGTTATGGCGGTCGCCGTCATTGATGGTAAGGAGGTGCCGATTACGGACTATGATCTTTCTCCGCGCGGTATTCGAGAATTTCTTGCGCTCAAAAAAGTTCGATACAGCGAAACATGCCAGTGGGGACATTTTGGTAGAGGATTTTCTTGGGACGGTTCGACCATTGCTTCCAACAAATAATACACGTGATATACTGGTTGTATGAGTGATGATACTCCTACAACCAGCCTGGTGTGGATCATCCCGCTTCTCGTCATCGTGATCGGTGGCATTGTTATTTTCAGTAAACAAAAAGTCGCAACAGCACCGACAACAAATTCGACATCGGGTGAAGAGACTTCTAACTCAGAAGATCTCAATCTCTGCACGCTCATTCCAAAAAATACAACAATGGTATACATGCGGCCAACAATCGAAAGTCAAAAATTCGGGGAAATCACTTCACAAGATGAGATCGCAATTTCTGGAAAGACTACTGATGGCTGGTATGGATTTAATCCAGGGACCGCACAAGCTCCGAATGTCGGACCATTCCGCAATCGATATATCGCACCTGACACGCAAATGACGCTCTCGGGCGACTGTGCGAATTTATCGGTCATCTCGAATCTTCCTCCGAGCACGTGTTTTGAAATGGCGCAGGCTGATGTTTCGATCTATAAGAGCCCAGACAAAACTTCTGAAATTATTGCGACGATGCACTTCAATGATTATATTCCTGCGGTTGCTCGAAGTTCAAAAAAAGATTCTGCATTTTTGAAAGTTGACGGCAAGGACTATGGAACGCTTCCAAAAACTGTTTCCGGTTGGGTGGATAGTGCAGATATAAATTGGAATGGATCGGATTGTGATAGTTTGCCGGTAGTGGCAAAATAAATAGAGTAAATTGATTCAAAGAGCAGGGTCGCGCTTCGCGCGACCCTGCTCTTGTGTTTTTGTCAACGCTCGCGTATAAAGAATACAAAACACATTAAAAAACGAGGAAACATGCCACTACGAGTAGACTTACAGCCGCACCGGTTTTATGATTTTAAGACCGAGATTGAAAAAGAAGGATTTCAAGAGATCCAAAAGAGAGAAAAATACACTGATTATCAGCGCCTTGCGCTTATCTCACCGAACGAATCAAAAGGCAAGAAGCGAGGGTTTAAATTCACTGCAAATTATTTGACCGTAAAAATTTGGACCTCAGTTCTTCGTGATGAGGACAAATTTGCCGACAAAGGTTTCGGATGGGAGCTCATCAGTTTGGGTGATCCAGCGCTCTATTTTTCGCGACCATTTCGGAGAACAGACAATTTTTTTGAGAACTTGTACATGACCGCGCTCATCCTGAAGACAAAAATTCAAAATCGGCCCATCTGCCCGCATTGTAAGAAATTCTTAGACATTGTAAAAGGTCCCTATCTGTACTCACGCTACTGGAAATGTCCGAACACGAAACACGCTGTCTACCGATTGGGCTGGGATCATGGACTGCCAGATTGGGCCAAGAATTATCTGAAATCAAAACGCAAAGCGCGTAAAAAAGTTCAGAAAAAATATGCTCAAAAACAGCTTGAAAAGGGGAAAGAAGTCACACCCGCAATCGTAAGGCACAAAAAATGGACTATTGGAAACAAAGACAATATCATCACTGTCGAGAGTGGCCCGCATTGACCT
>CALRFE010000031.1 GCA_943356425.1 Candidatus Nomurabacteria bacterium | reverse complement strand
AGAAAGTAGGTAGTAGTTAGTAGGGAAATACATAATACAAAAGGTGCGCGGCCGAAGGCCGCGCACCTTTTGTATTATCCCCGCTACTTACTATTTTCTACTTACTACTTACTATCTTTGTGCTATAATTTCCTATGTGAACGAACGTTATTCTCATATTCGTACCGTCTCTTTTTTCTTGCTCTTCGTGCTCTTTTTTTCTGCACCGAACATTTCTCATGCATCGCTCGCGCAAGCAGATGTCAGTGTAAAAGTAACACCAGACACCCCTCGCGCAAACGAGAGCGTATCCATAGAGATCGTCAGTTATGTTACCGATCTTAACCGGGCCGATATCACATGGCTCGTCAATGGAAAAGCGGCACTTGCTGGCACAGGCCAGAGAAAGTTTTCTTTTACCGCGGGTCCTGTGGGGTCGCAGACCCGTATCGATATTTCTATCGTCACACCAAATTTTGAAGCATTACAAAAGACCATTGTGATCGCTCCTGCTGATCTTGATATCCTTATCGAATCAGCTGACGGCTATGTACCGCCATTTTATAAAGGCCGTCCGCTCCCTGTGAAAGAGGGTGCGATCCGTGTTGTGGCGATGCCGTTCATCCAGACAGCATCCGGAAGATACCTGACACCGAATGATTTTACCTACACATGGTCACGTAATGACACGAAAGCACAAGATGCTTCCGGTTTTGCAAAAAATGAATTTGTTTTCTACCAGAGCTACCTCAATACAGATGAAAATATCGATGTCACTGCTTCAGGAGTCCGTGATCAATTCGCAGCAGAGAGCAAATTTGCTGTAAAACTGTTCGCACCAAAGATCGTATTCTACGAGAACGACCCGCTCCGTGGCGTCCGATATGATCACGCGCTCCGTGGAAATGTCACGATTGAAAGCGGCACACCAAAAACGATCGTCGCCGTTCCATACTTTTTTGGAGCAAAAACTCCGAGCGATCGACTGCTTACATATGCATGGTCACTCAATAATCAAGATGTACCGACACCCTCTTCAAAGAACGCGCTCTCACTGCAAGCAGGAAATCAGAAAGGAACATCGACGCTTTCTCTTAAGATCGAGCAATTAGTCAAATTATTCCAAGAGGGAAGCGCGACGCTCTCTATAATTCTAAAATAATATGTTGCTACTCAAAAAAATTATTTCTGGTATAGCGATCATGTTCGTATCGTTCGGCATGCCGGCAACGCTCGTACTGGCAGGCACGCAGACGATCACGAACAATGCCGTGACGAATGTCACGACGAGTGGCGCGACTATCAGTGGAACGGTGACCGACGACGCCATCGCAGTCGGTACTTCAGTGGTCATTTCGTCCCAATACAGCCTCACTTCTGATTTTATGAGTGGTAATGGCCCACTCGGTACACAGAATGTGACCGCTAGTGTTCCTAAAAACGTTACTTTTACAAAGATATTTACTGGACTTGCTGCGGGTACGCATTATTTTTATAAAACTGAATATCGTCTTTCGAGTGATCCTGCGACAATGATCCGCGCAACAGCGACGGGTAATTTTACGACCGTACAAGTGGCAGCAACTGGCCAATGTGCCGACAGCCAAGATAATGACAATGACACGCATCCTGATCAATCCGATCCGAACTGCCACAGCGATGGAAATATTACGAACAATGGATCATACACACCAACAGCGAACGAAGATGGTACTGTGCCGATCACCGTTAATCCGACACAGAGCCAGGTATATAACGGGGCAAATACGATTCCAGGAAATTGTTCTGCTGAGTGCAGTGATGGAGTTGATAACAATGGAGACAACAAAGCAGATGCGCTTGATCCAAAATGCCACACCGATGGCGACGCGACAAATGCAGATTCATACAATCCGACGAGCACAAATGGAGAGAGCTTGTATTGCTTGCTCGAGCCGATCCCAATAGACAACAATGGGGGAACGTACAAAAAGATCAACAGCGGAACAAGCTTATCCGCATACATCAACACGATCTTCAAGATCTGTATCGGCATCATCGGCGTCCTTGCAGTCATCATGATCATTGTCGGCGGTGTGCAATACATGTCGACTGATGCGATCGGCGGAAAAGAAGATGGCAAAGAAACGATCTCGAAGGCATTCGCAGGACTTTTCATCGGCCTTGCTTCATACCTTATTCTCTACACGATCAATCCACAACTGGTGAGTCTAAACTTTGGAGTAGTTCCTGTTACCGTTACTTCCATTCAAAATTATGAATTGCCACCACAATCACAGACTGTAACGATTCCTGTTGGTGGATCAAATCAGACATTCGATACGCCGTGTCCACAATCTCCGACCGTGGTAGTGATGCAGGGATATACTACTGTTATTACGCCCGTTACCGCCGGTATGGCATGGCCATCTGACAGTCTTGAAAGAGGCAATTTGCCGAGTGGAGTAACAGTCAACGCCAATAATTGCGCGAATGTTGGTAATACAGGGTGTACTTCTCTTTCCAGTTTTCCATCACAAGCAAACACAATGTTAACGACAATAAAGAACCAGTGTGGAAATAATTGCGAGCTTGTAATAACTGGCGGGACAGAGTGCTGGCTCCATGCTTCTCATGGCCCAGGATTAAGCGTGTTCGATCTGCGTGAAAATGCACAAACACCGAACCTGACATCGTGGGTCAAAACAGGCAATCCTTACACATGCATCAATTGGATCCCCGGAGAAGCATTGGGTGGTTGTGCTTCTGGCCAAGCAGCGCTCTATGTAAAAGCTGGTCTAAAATTTATCGACGAAGAAAATCACTTCCACGTCAAACAATAATCATGTCACGCAAGAAAAAAATCATCATCGCAATAGTGCTCATTGTTGTCGTAATTATTGTCGGGCTCTTTGTCTATTCAAAAAAACACAACGGCACACTCCCATGGAATGGGGGAACGTTCCCGATCGGTGGAAATATTCCCGAGACAACAAACGGAACTGGCACACCGGATACAACAGGAACAACTCCTGATGGGGGAGGTACCGGCACGCCGGAAACAAATCCCAACAAGCGTCTTTTTCAAGTATCAAAAAATGCAGTTGGAGGATTTGCGGTCACTTACATAACACGACCGATAGCACCAAAAACAACGCCACCCGTCCCTGCGGCAGAAGGCACCGCTGGTAGTACGACAACAGGAGTGACTACCGGAGGGACAACAGGTACGACATCAAAAGCAACGACCACAACTAAAAAAACTACGACAAAAGTAAAGACACCGCCAGCGCCGACAACTGAAACGGTTCCGGCTGTACGCTACGCCGAAACGGGTAATGGAAATATTTTTGAGACGATCGCCGATACGATGATCGAAAAACGATTATCGAACATGACAATTCCGCGTATCATTGAGGCTTATTTCACTGATAATGGCAACAACGTCATCATGCGCTATCTCGGAGATGATGGAGACACCATCCAAACATATGTCGGACACCTGATGGGGAATATTCGTGACCAAGAGGCTCCACAAGAAAATCTTCAAGGGGGATTGCTTGCACAAAACATCAGTGATGTCAGTGTGTCGCCATCAGGCAAAAATTTCCTATATCTCGCGCCGTTCGGAAACAAGATAGCGACCGTGCTCGCTGATCAGACGGGTAGTAATCGGACCGATATATTCTATACATCATTCCATTCCTGGCTTCCGATGTGGACGAATGACCAATATGCGCTCTTTGTCACCAAAGCATCAGCATACATGCCAGGTTTTGCATATACGGTAAACACACAGACGGGCGGTATGGTGAAGACACTTGGAAATATTTCAGGCCTTATGGCAAAAATGAGTCCTGATGGAAAATATCTGCTCTATTCGCGCTCAGTGCAGAACGGTACAAAATTGTATCTGTTAAATATTGGGAATGGCACGACTACTGATCTTGAGATCGGCACGCTTGCAGATAAATGCACTTGGACAATGGATAGTAGTGCGGTTTATTGCGCAGTTCCGATCGGACTTGGCTCAGGTATCTATCCCGATGATTGGTATCAAGGGATCATGACATTCAGCGATACGTTCTGGCGCATCGATCCGAAAGGGAATTACATCAACTACGAGCTCTTCACCCCAACAAAGGAAGGCGCCCCAGAAATTGATGGAATAAATCTACAGATCGATTCTTCTGGAAAATATTTATTCTTCGTGAACAAGAAGGATGGGATGTTGTGGAAGTACGATCTAAAGTAGAGTAAAGATACAAGAGAAGAGAGTATAGATAGATTAAAGAGTACAGAGAAAAGACCAGCGCCGCACGGCGCTGGTCTTTTGTATTTCTCTTTGCTCTCTTCTCTTGTATCTTTACTCTTGTATATATTTAATCACCACTCTTCGAAACGGTCCTTCACCGGTTGATTCGGTCTTGATATCTTTCGCATTCGCGAGAAATTCGTGGATGACGCGACGTTCGAATGCGGTCATCGGATCGACTTCAACACTCGATTTGAAAAATCGTGCGCGTTCCGCCATCATATGCGCGATTGCATGGATAGTATCTATTTTTTTCTTCTGGAAATTATTGATATCGACAATGATCTGCGTCTCTTCTTTTCTTTTTTCTTATTGGAGGTCCTTCTCGATAATTTTTCGGACAATATGATTGAGGGCAGATAGTCCTTCACCTTCGCGTCCCAAATACAACCTGGCATCAGGCGTCTCCAGGGAACACCAGAGCGTATTGGTATTTTCGTCGAAAACAAAAGAGATCTCGCCTGTATGAAGACCGCTCGTCTTGAAGAAATCTGCTATTTTTGATTGTGTATCTGCTAAGTTCATATGTTTTATTTTATGACCACAAGTTCTTGTTTGTGGCGTCTGAGACTCCATTCCTGAATGATAGTGAATATATTACTCGTAATCCAATACAATGCAACTGCGCCGGAAAACTTCATACCGACGAAAATAATAAGTATTGGCATGAAATATTGCATCTGCATCTGCATATTTTTTTGCAATTGTCCTTTGAATGAATCATCTGGTTCTACAGGCGCCGCTTTTTTAGGAGGCATCGCAAGTCGAAATTGTACGAATTGCGAAAGTCCTGCGAGCACCGCAAGCAAGATGCTCGGCTTTGAGACATCAATGAGGCTCAAAAAATTAGTATTCAGATATTCTGGCATATGCACAAAAGAATAGAGGGCACTGGCATTCGTCGCGATCCCTTGCATCACATAGATGAGTGCGATCAAGATAGGGAATTGTATCAACACCAAAAGACAGCTTGAGAACGGATTGAACTTATTTTTTTTATATAATTCAAACGTTTTCTTCGCTTGCTCTTGTTTGTCAGGGTATTGCTTCTTGATCTCTTCGATCGCGCCCTCCATTGCGCGTTGTTTTACTTGCGTAATGATCGATTTTTTTGTTATGGGAAAAAGCGCCAATTTTACAAGGATCGTGAGCGCAATTACAGAAAAACCGATGTCATGAAAAGGGATGACACTCGTGAAAAAAATAAGTACGTTATAGAGCGGATTATAAAAAATAGTGGTCCAAAGTGCATGCATTTCGCCATTGTAACGTACATGGGTAGAAATTCAAAGCATACAGAGAGCATTGCATTTTCATAAAAAACGAGGTATAGTGCACCCATGTCACAAACATACCAACCAAAAAAGCGAAAGCGCGCAAAGACCCATGGGTTTTTGGTGCGAACAAAAACTTCAAACGGCAAGAACACATTGCTCCGCCGTCGCCGCAAGGGACGTGCAAAGCTCGCTGTTACCAAAGTCCATAAATAATCATGTTATCTAAAGAAAAAAGAGTTCCAAGATCAGTTTTCCAGAAATCCGAGGGAAAAATGGTCCGCGGAACTCTTTTTTCTATTCGGTTCTGGAAAACGAGCGGAAAAGAAAATCGGTATTCTGTCGTTTTACCAAAAACAACAGAAGGAAAGGCTATCGGAAGAAACAGAACGCGCCGTAGAATATATGAAATAATCCAAAAAAATAGCAAAAATCACCCAAAACCCTTTATTTATATAGTATATGGTAAAAAAACAGCTGAAAAGCTCTCTTTTAGGGAAATTGAGTCTGAAATATCGTTTTTATTCAATAAAATAAGGGCTTAAATGAAACGATTTTTTATCGCATGTATTGGTTTTTATCAAAAATTCCTTTCTCTTGATACGGGTATTCCTCGTAAAATCGGCCTTACCCATCGGAATACCTGTGGTTTCTATCCAACATGTTCCGAATATACGAAACAAGCTATCGAAAAGTACGGTGTGTGGAAGGGGATAAAGATGGGGATACGACGGATCGGTCGCTGTCACCCATGGCAACACGATTTATACGACCCTGTAAAGTAGCGGGTGATTACAAATATCCGTAGAATATAGGTTCTAAGACTTAATTGAACCTATATTGCGTCTTCGACTCGGACGTTGTGAAAACGAATATATGTTTTTTCATTTTCACACGCTCCTCGCTTACCACAATAAGTTATCCACACCCAATTAACAGGTTACGCTCATTTCTTCTGTTTCTGGTAAAAGAGAAAGGATACTATAATACAAACCACGTAACCAAATAACCATCAGAATATTATGAATACATTAGAATTATGGAATGACTGTTTGAAAGACATCGAACTCGAGGTCTCTCGACCGAACTTCAGCACGTGGTTTCGGAACACTCATATAGCTCGAGAAGAAGCAGGTACGATCTATATCGGCGTCCCGAACGAATTTGTCAAAGACTGGTTACAAAATAAATTCCATAAACTTATTCTGAAAGTCCTTATGGGATTTTCAGATAATGTCCGTGCAGTCGAATACATCATCACCAAGCACGATCTCAAAGATAGTGGGAAAGAAATAAAATCTGCATCTATTTTTGCGACAAAAGAACTCCCACTCGCGGATCTTTATATAAATAAAGAGGACAACTTAAATCCTCGGTATGTTTTTGATACGTTTATCGTCGGACCATTCAATGAATTACCATATGCTGCATCACAGGCGATCGTAAACAAGCCAGGAAGCATGTATAATCCATTTTTTATTTATGGAAACACTGGACTTGGTAAGACGCACTTGATCCAAGCAGTAGGGAATGCGATCAAAACAAAATATCCGGACAAAAAAGTGCACTATATCACGCTCGAGAAATTTTCGATCGATTATATCAATGCGGTCCAGAGCAATAAAGCAAATACTTTTAAAGAAAAATATCGTAAATACGATGTCATGATCATTGATGATATCCAATTCATCGGCAAGATGGAGAAGACACAAGAAGAACTCTTTCATCTCTTCAATACTTTTCATGAACTTAATAAACAGATTATTTTTTCTTCCGATAAACACCCTAATTATATCCCTGGACTCGAAGATCGTCTTAAGTCGCGGTTCTCCCAAGGTATGACCGTTGATATCATTGAACCTGATTATGAATCACGAATTGCGATACTTAAAGCAAAAGTTAAAGAACACAATCTTCTTGTCCCTGATGAAGTGATCGCGTATATCGCTGAAATGATCCAGGGAAATATCCGTGAACTCGAGGGAAGTCTAAATGCTATTATTTGCCAAGCACAGATCAAAAATCGTCCATTATCAGTTCCTGAGATCAAAAATCTCCTTAAAAATAACATCAAACCCAAAAAGACAGTCTCAACACCGGAAGTGGTCAAGGTTGTTTC
>CALRFE010000030.1:2840-7905 GCA_943356425.1 Candidatus Nomurabacteria bacterium | reverse complement strand
CAAATGTATCCGTCACGACGTTTTGGAACTCGTCTACGTATAAGTAAAAATCATGGCGATCCTTGTGATCAAGTTTTGCGCGCGCCATTCCCGCCTGTTTGATCTTGGTCAAAAACATCGAACCGAAAAACGAGGAGTTTTCTTCGCCGATCTTTCCTTTCGAAAGGTTGATAAGAATAATTTTCTGATCGTTCATTAATTTTTCAATGTCGATCTTGTTCTCTTTTTGTCCGAAAATATTGCGGAGCATCGGATCAGACAAAAATTGTCCGAGTTTGTTGACGAGCGGGATGATCGCGTCCGTATCAAATTTTTCAGACCAGTCCGCGAATTCGATCGCCCAGAAGCGTTTGACCATGTCATCTTCGATATACTCGACGACTTTTTGACGATAGTTACGATCAGTGAGCATCGAGATCATCCCGCGCATCGTCGCATGCGGATAATCGAGCAATGCGAGAACGGTAAAGCGAAAGACGTGTTCAAGACGTGGCGTCCAGTTTGCGCCGAATTGCTTTTTTAAGACCTCGATCAATCCTTGCGTCAATTGGTGTTTAAAAGTCGGATCGACATTTGCAAGAGGATTAAAGGATGACGGAAACTCGAAATCTGACGGGTCAATAATACAAACATCTTCGATGCGGTTTTCGGGGATGAACTCCAAAATATCATCGATGAACTCACCGTGAGGATCGATCACACAAACACCGCAACCTTGCGCGACATCTTGGCGCACCATGAGTTCTTGAAGTTTTGATTTTCCAACACCGGATTTTCCAATGATATACAGATGGCGACGGCGATCGACACGTTTGATTCCAAAAATGAATTTCTTTTCTTCGAGCGCAGCAACATAGTTAGTCCGGCCGATGAATGAAACTTCGTTCGGATCAAGTGTGCCGTATTGCGGAAGTTCGGGCGGTGGTGGCGCGTATTTGATTATTTGGATGCGATTTTGACGAGCCATGAAAATTAGGTGACAGGTTTTAGGTGTCAGGTTCTAGGAAAATACCAATACATATACAGTATAGCAGACAACGAGAAAACAAAAAGCCGCTCAAAATGAATTGAACGGCTCGTTGAGTTAGATTGGTTAAAACATTTTTAAGAACTGAGCACTTCAGCAAAATTTCCAGCATGGATATTCGCATACAGGTGTTCATCTTTTACTTCCGGGAATAAAGATGGTTCATTCGTGAGCAGAAGGATTTTTGTCTTTCTTTCATCAAGAAAATTGGTGGACTCTGTTAAAGAGGCATAGCACTTTGCGATGCGCGTTCTTTTATCAACATCTGTGGTAAATCCATCAATAATCACACAAACTTTTCCATAAGGAGCACAAGCTTCGAGGATTGCCCGTGCTGTCCCGCAATTTGCATGTTTAACTTCAACTTCAAGAAATTGCGGTACTAGACCGTATACTTCCTTAAACATTGAATCATCGGTAATCATTAAAAGAATTTTTTTGTTCATGGGTGGAAATTTTGTTTAATTGTTCAAATGCATTATACATGAGTTTTGAGAAATGTCAAGAAAAATAAGGTTACAGGTTTTAGCTGTTAGGTTTTAGCTTAAAAACACCAACACAAAATGAAGCGCGGCCTACGGTCGCGCTTCATTTTGTATATCTTTTCTCTCTTCTCTTTGCTCTTTAATTTACTTTATAGTTCATCGCCTCCGCGATTCTTTCAAGCGCCACAATAAACGCAGCACGACGGATATCGGTCTTGAGCGCTACTGATTTTTCATAGATGATTGTAGATTCTTCGTCCAAGATTTTTTTCAATTTTGTAAATACGTCCACTTCGCTCCAGTGTTCCCCTTTCAAATTCTGTTCCCATTCAAACGTCGAAACAGTCACACCACCTGAGTTTGCAAGAATGTCCGGCACGACAGGAATGCCGCGATCATAGAGAATTTCATCAGCCTCAGGCGTAATCGGACCATTGGCAAGTTCAAGAATGAATTTTGCTTTGATCTGCGGTGCATTATCAAACGTGATCTGATTTTCAAGCGCAGCAGGAATGAGCACATCACAAGGAAGCTCGAGTAGTTCGGCATTCGTGATCGTCCGTGATCCCGGAAAGCCTTCGATCTGACCATTTGCTTTTTTAAATTCATTGACCGCTTTGATATCAAAACCATCGTTTTTCACGATCGCGCCTTTGGAATCTGAGAGCGCAATGATCTTATGTCCGTGCTCAGAAAAGATCTCCGCCGCGTTTCCGCCAACGTTTCCGAATCCCTGGATCACCACTGTGCAACTTTCCGGCAAATTATGTTTTTGTCGCAAAATATCAAACACATAAAATCCACCAAGTCCGGTCGCCGGTCCGCGTCCTTCTGATCCACCAACATCAAGTGGCTTACCCGTAAATGTCGCAAGCGTTTTCTCGCCTGAAATTTTCATAAATTCATCGTTCATCCACGCCATAATTTCAGGCGTCGTGTTCACATCAGGCGCAGGCACATCTTTTTTCGGACCAAGTACATCTGCCATGCCGCGCGCCCAGCCACGAGAGAGTCGTTCGAGTTCGCCCTTTGAAAGTTTTTTTGGATCAACGGTCACGCCGCCTTTACCCCCGCCCATCGGAATATTTGCAACTGCGCATTTGAGCGCCATCCAAAATGCCAACGCTTTCACTTCGTTGATATCAGTATCTTGGTGATAGCGAATACCGCCTTTGTATGGACCGCGTGCATTGTTGTGCTCAACACGATAGCCTTCAAAGACTTTCAAACTTCCGTCGTCCATCTTTACTGGAATAGAAATATGGATTTCGCGGTTCGGATGTTCAAGTTGTGCTAAAAATTCTGATGGAAAAGCTTTGACGGCGTTTGCGCGCTTCAACTGTTGCATTGCGTTCTCAAATGGATTTTGCATAAAAGTATCTGATACTAAATTAATAATTTGATCGTAAAAACAATACTAGCCATTTTACCACTCTCATTTTTCTTGCCAACATTGCTAGGAAACAATAACCATGTCGTTGTGATATTTGCCCCACCAACGCATGAGGGTGGCTTGGTCTATCTCAAATTTTCCATATTTCGGGTCAGTGATCACATAGGTAGTAGTGAGCGCCCCTCTATAATAACCGGTGACCAATGAGACGTGATCTGGAAACAAAGAAACGTCTTTACCGTCAGAAGTCTTGTACGTCATGCTCGCACTCGCAAATTCATCGCGGACATGCCAAAAAATAACCGGGTTGCCATTGTCGAGCGCATTCTCGATATCTTCGGTTGTCGCATTATCCTTTGCGATACTTCCGTTCCGATATTGCGAAGCGACACGTGCAACAGGTCCATTGTTCACTCCCCAACCAGTTGCCTCAGTAATATCTCCCGAAAGAGAATTCCAAACATATCCTTTGATATCTCCGACAAATCCAATATCCGGATCTCCCCAGACGAAAGTGCTACCCGATTTTTTCTTCTTAAGCGGAAGCGCCTTACCCATCGCATTGATCAAAAGATCTTGCGAGAGATGCACGCCTTTGTATGCGAGCGCCATCTGCAGGCTCGCCGCCTCGCATGAAAGCGGATAGATCTGTTCGATGAGCGGAACCGCGAGATCGACTTTTTTGGCCATATTCACAGGATCTTGCGAAGATATAAATTTTTCTTTTGCTGATGCTTCTGTTCCTCCGCTCGAGACAACTTGCGGACAGAGTTCGGCATTCATCGCACGACGAGTGATCTCTCCGACAGTACCGGTCGGATACAGACCGCGTATAAATTGATAGGTCAGCACCGCCATTTTTGTCTTATCATAAAAATTGCCCGTCGGTACATATCCGTAATATCCTTTATCACGGAGAAATGCCTGTACTTTGCGGACTTCACTATTTCGTTCTTGTCCGTACCAGACATCAAGGCGAATACCATTGTCGCAGAGCGTCGTTTGAGCATGTGCATGGAACGGTTGAGCGCAAACAAAAAGAGCAACTATTATGCTAAGTACGAAGTGATGATGAAAGTTATATATCATGAAGTGAAAATTATACCATTATGCGACTGCTTTATGTAACGTTCGAATTGAGAGTATTGTTATTGATATTGTTTCCCCTCCTTTTAAAGGAGGGGAAGTTTCTCCGCACAACTTCTCCATGTTACTATTACAACATATATGGATCGCCAACAAGTTTCAAAACTGGAAAAAGAAGATACACTTCGCAAACTTGAAACCACAGAAAAAGGGCTATCGGAAAGTGAGGCGACAACACGACTCAAAACACTCGGAGCGAACACGCTTCCTAAAAAATCCGTAACCGCATTCGATATTGCGATCCGCCAGTGCGTCTCTCCCTTTTTCTTATTGCTCTTGGTAGCAAGCGCTATTTCTTATATTTCGAATGAAATGATCGATGGCAGTATGATACTCGGATTCGTCCTGATCAATGGCGTTTTTGGTTTTGCGCAAGAATATCGCGCAGAGCGAGCACTATCGCTCTTGGCGGACGTCGTCAAAGAAACAGCGCGAGTAATTCGTGATGGCACCGTCCGCGATATTCTTGCGCATGAACTCGTACCGGGCGATATCGTCATGCTCGAATCGGGAGACCGGATCTTGGCAGATATGCGTATCATTTCCGCAACAGCTTTTTCAGTCGATGAATCGACGCTCACTGGCGAATCTGAAACTGCACAAAAAAATCCAGACATCGTATCACATATTGAAAATGCGACTGTTCGGGATGCGCACAATTGCGTATTTATGGGTACGAGCGTCATATCGGGCTCTGCAATCGCCGTCGTCTACGCGACAGGACTCAAAACTGAATTCGGGGCGATCTCACATCTTATGGAATCAACCGAAACACGGAGCACTTTTGAAGAAGGAATCGCACGCCTGTCTGTAGCGTTGCTCTGGATCATCCTTCTTGCGATCGGAATCGTGTTTGGACTTCATATTATCTTTCCGACAGAACAGATCACGTTTATAGAACTTGCACTGTTTTCTGTCGCGCTCGCAGTCTCAGTCATTCCGGAAGCATTACCACTGGTAACCACACTCACGCTTTCTTCGGGAGCACTCATGCTTTCAAAACAAAAAGTCGTC
>CALRFE010000030.1:0-2830 GCA_943356425.1 Candidatus Nomurabacteria bacterium | reverse complement strand
TAAAAAAAAAAAATGGCGCCGTGGGCCCCCTCGGGGCGACGCTGGACTTCGGTGGCATCACCGTCTTGTGCACTGACAAGACCGGCACACTCACCGAGAACCGCATGAGTGTTACCAATATATATGGCGACCGCGAATCAGTGCTTACGTTTATGGCACTTGCCTCTCCAACATTTGCAACTGATCTCGACACGACTTCTCGCACCTTTGATCAAGCACTCGCAAATGTCCTCGATGAACACATCCGTACACAGATCGTCGCATCAGAAAAAACAAACCATATTCCATTTGACGCTGTGCGCAAGATCAGTCAGATCGATGCGGTCTGGGAACGGGAAACATGGACGATCATCCGCGGATCACTTGATACTGTTTTAGCAGACGGAGATCTAAATGATGTGCATAAAGCGCTTTTCTTGAAATGGGCGACTGAAGAAGGAGAACGAGGACATCGCGTCCTTGCTGTTGCCCGCAAAAGGCCGGGTGATGCACAATTTACTTGTCTTGGCTGTGTCTCATTCAAGGACCCAATCAAAGAAAGTTCCATAGAGGCGATCAATACTGCCGAGAAACTGGGTATCCGCATTGTCATGCTCACTGGCGACAGCAAGATGGTCGCCGCTTCTGTTGCAGAAAAACTCGGTATGCTTGCAGAGAACCGAACAGTTGTTACCGGAGGAGAATGGATCACTTGGAATGAAGATCAGAAGAACACTGCGATCCGAACAACAAATGTATTTGCCGGCGTGACACCGCAGGAAAAACACGAGATCATCAAAATGCTCCAATCGCAGGGCGAATGTGTCGGATTTTTAGGCGAGGGCATCAATGATGCGCCCGCACTTGCACAAGCCGAAGTCGGTATTGCTGTTTCAAATGCAACGGATATCGCGCGCGAATCTGCCGATGTCATTTTGCTTGAACAAGACCTTGGTGTTCTCATCCGCGGTATCCGAAGTGGTCGCGCGCTTTTCGCAAACATCGTCAAATATATACAGATCACACTCGCATCCAATTTAGGGAATTTTTTGGCGCTCGTGACTGCGACATTTATCACGCCATTTTTACCGATGACGTCCGTCCAACTCCTGTTGGTAAACTTGCTTACTGACGTGCCAATGATCGCGATCGCGTTTGACAGTGTGAGCGATGCAGAAGTCGCGCGTCCAAAATCGTATCACGTAAACCAGATCATAAAACTTGCGCTCATCTTAGGCGCAGTCAGCACGGTATTTGATCTCATTTCATTCTCGCTCTTTGCTCCACATGGACAGGCGTATTTGCAAACACATTGGTTCATCGCATCGAATCTTACTGAGCTCGTTGTCATCTTCTCGATCCGCACTGCACAAGTATTTTGGAGAGGTGGACGACCATCGTTTGTTTTGACCGGTATATCGATCATCGCCGCAATCATAACCATCGCAATTCCCTACTCCACCTTCGGACAAAATTTCTTCGGCTTCGAACGTCCTGATAGCACGGTCCTTCCAATAATCGCAGGCCTCGTCATCGCATACTTCATCAGCACAGAAATTGTGAAATATTTTTATTACCAAAATAAAAAGCCGCATCTATCTACTGTGTAGACGATACGGCTTTGCATTTTTCTTACAATTTTTATTCAACATCCGGATCATACGCGAATCCGGGCTGCACGATTGTAATTATCTTATGCTTCTTGCTGAGCTTCAATCCTGATTTGACGCTGGTTATAATAATAGGAATATTATCGGTATCGCGTTCAAAAGTCGGAAGATTGTATGCCATTGCAACAACAAGTGCTTCACGCAAGGACAGATAAGTACACAAACTTTCTCCACGACCAATGACAAATCCTGAATTTTCGAAATTCGTAACGCTGACCGGAAGCGGATGGCCAATTGCATGATTTCCGCCGATAGGTGTTTCAGAAACAGCAGATTCCCATCTCTTACGAACCAATCCGTTCGCACATTCCAAAAAGTAATCCTCAGATTTCCCTTTCGAAAAAATGCGCACAACGACTTGGTCGCGAGCATACCCTTCTTTCACTTTGTGTTCTGCGTTATAGGCGCTGATACCAATTCCGCTGACAAGCATGAAGTGCATGCTATCAATGTGGTCAACATCAGAACCGACCCAGAACGCAACTCGTTCTTCAAGTGTTTCGCCATGTTCCACTGGTAATGCATTAACTGCAACAGCGAGTGCAGAATCTTTGTTAGTAGCAGTTGCTACTTTGCCCAAAAGATTTTTTGCGTTCTCGCCTGCATCGCGAACGGGAGAAATGCCACGAACAACATCGGGAAACATAAAAGCGGTTATCGAAACAACCGCAGTTATAGCAAAAAGAAAGAATGTTAATCTTGTGAGCATCTTTCCTATTTTCAGAGAGATAATGCCAAAAAAGAGACAGCTCATACAGCAAAGAAAAGCAACCAGAGAAATTCCTTTCCCTTCTCCAATGCTTATAAAAAGCACAGAAAAAAGTATCAGGGCTACAATAGCAACAATAGTGAAATTAACAAGGACTATTTTTTTATTCATGGTGTGGAGGTGGTTTTTAAAAAATGTTTGGTAGAATTATAGCATAAAAATATTAAAGAGTCAATAAACACCACATATAGAAAAATCCCCCAGAAGGGGGGGTTCGTTTCTAATTTGTGGTCACGAATATTTCACTTGCCGTCGCAAAAAAACTTGTCTGGGCACCGCCTCGTCATTTTATCTGTTGATAAAATTATGACTCCGGCGTTCGAATCCGCATGCAAGTGAAGCAGTTCACTTGCTTAGGGTCCACGAAGAAAAAAGGCCCGGCCAAAGCCGAGACTCTTTTTTCTAATCGTGG
>CALRFE010000029.1 GCA_943356425.1 Candidatus Nomurabacteria bacterium | reverse complement strand
ATTTATTGACTTTATTATCCTCTCACGCTACAATCCTCGCATGGATACAGAACAAGAATACCTAACACCTGAGAAGAACGAGTCACTCATAGCAGAACTCGCACAACTTAAGGGCGTTAAACGAAAACAAGTCATTGAAGCGCTCGAATTTGCAAAGTCTCTTGGGGATCTTTCTGAAAATGCAGAATACCACCAAGCCCGCGAAGAACAGGGCCGTCTTGAGGATCGCATCAGTAAGATCGAATCAGTTCTTAAAAATTCTATTGTTGTTACCAAGCATCACACGACAACTATCGAAGTCGGCTCGACTGTCACGGTACAAAAAGAAGGTACGAAGGATGACAAAAAATATACGATCGTCGGTACAGAGGAAGCAGACATGTCGACCGGTCATATCTCGAACCGTTCACCGCTCGGAGAAGCGCTCCTCGGCAAGAAGAAGGGCGATGTCACGCAGGTTGATAGTCCTAAAGGAATCATCAAATACAAAGTGCTGGGAATTGAATAATACAAAAAACTCCCTAAAGGGAGTTTTTTGTATATGACAAATTGGGCTTTTTATCATATACTGATGGGATACATACATGGAACGGACGAAAGACATTTTAATAGCGTTACTTTTCATAGCAGTCCTTGGACTCTTTGTTTTTGTATTTTTAACAAAACAAGAGAAGCAAATTGCTTCAGAAAGCAATACACAAAGAAACATCAATCAATCACACGAAGTGCTTGCCGTGTACCGTCTCGGTGATTTGTCGCCCGAAGGAAATACTATCGGAGTTTCTATTATTGACCCTCTGTCAGATACTGTTATTGCAACAAGAACAGAAACCTTGCCGTACGGAATTACTATGGGAGAAAGTCGTATCAATAACGGATGGCGGTATAGCGCGTATGATCAAAAAACTGACACGTTGTATATTCGTGCCAGCGGTAATTTGATACCTGATCCAAATGCGTGTCCTGCGGGTATGTACGAATGTAATTATGTTCCGATGATATGTCCAGCGACAGGTGAATGTTTTAGCTTCAGCATTACGGCATTTACAGTGTATGGAAGTGATAAGCCTAAAATAGTTTATAAACATATGACCAATAACGTCACCCTTCAAGCTTTTGAAGAGGGGGGTTCTCATGTAGAAGATTTTAATGATTATATAAACCAACCATATTATTCATTGCTTACGCAACATTATTTCGGCAATAATTTGACCGCTAGCAGATGGGTCAATACTCCACTCCCAGGAACTATGCTCTCATTTTCTTTTGAAAAAGAATATACTCTCTCGCTTAAAATGGGAGAAACGATTACGAATTTCCCCCTCGAACACATGATAGAGAATACACAATATATTTGGTCTCCGGATAATGCTAGCGCATATTTTATAACACGCATGTATAACGCATATATTCCTTCGGGAACCGAAGATAATCCGTATATCATTGGTCTTCTAAAACTCGACGTCAAAAATCGAACCGCGGAAGAAATTGGTACGAATATTTTTCCTGAAGCAATTTCATCTGACTCTCGATATTTGTTTGGCACGTATGGTGTGTCGTTCGGCGAACATCGAAGTATCGTGCCTGTGCTTTTTGACACGCAAACTAACGAACGAAAAGAATTGAAATCAATACCTGCAACACCGAACAGGTATGAATTAGTAGAATGGCTTAAATAATGTATGTCCTCACTTGAAGAAATACGCGATACTCGTATCGCAAAATTAAAACTACTGGAAGAGCGCGGTATGGCGCCATTTCCTGACAAGATCGCTCGGGATTTTTCGCTTGCCGAAGTTCGTGCACAATTTGAATCGATCGGTACAGAAAAAGAGATCAGTATTGCTGGACGCATTATGGCGATCCGTGGGCAAGGAGCAATTTTATTCGCAGTGCTCGATGATGGTACTGATCGTTTCCAGGCCGTATTTAAAAAAGACGAAATTACCGAAGAAATTTTTTCTTTATTCACCGATGCCGTTGATATCGGTGACTTTTTGAGTGTGACGGGAAAATTATTTACAACACAACGCGGTGAACAAAGTATTTTGGTCAAGAATTGGCAGATGGGCACCAAAACACTCTTGCCGCTTCCAGAGAAATGGCATGGGCTCCAAGATGTCGAAGAGCGTTTTCGTAAGCGATATCTCGATATTGTCATGGATCCGACGCAACGCGATCTCTTTTCAAAGAAAGCAAAATTCTGGAGCGTTACGCGAAAAGTGATGGAAGAGGAAGGATTTTTGGAAGTTGAAACACCAACGCTCGAAGTCACGACCGGCGGTGCGGAAGCGAATCCATTCAAAACGCATCACAAAGATTTTGATCTCGACGTATTTCTTCGCATCTCGATCGGTGAGCTCTGGCAGAAACGCTTAATGGCCGCAGGATTTCCAAAAACTTTTGAGATCGGGCGCGCATATCGCAACGAAGGCTCGAGCCCTGAACACTTGCAAGAATTTACCAATATGGAATTTTATTGGGGATATGCGAATTACGAAGATGGCATGGCACTCTCGCAAAAATTATACCAACGGATCGCCACTGAAGTATTCGGCACGACGACATTTACCACACGCGGACACACCTTTGATCTGGCTGGTGTTTGGCCACGGATTGCGTATGTCGATGAAATAAAAAAACAAACAGGTGTTGATGTGTTGTCTGCCAGCGAACAGGAAATGAAGGATAAGCTCGATGCACTTTCGGTAAAATACGATGGCGACAATCGTGAGCGTCTCATGGATACGCTCTGGAAATATTGCAGGAAAAATATCACGGGTCCAGTATTCGTCATACATCATCCAAAGCTTGTTTCTCCACTTTCAAAAGCATTGCCTGAAAATCCTGAACTCACTGAGCGTTTTCAAATATTGATTGCGGGCTCTGAAGTAGGTAATGGGTTCTCTGAATTAAATGACCCGATCGATCAGCGCGCACGATTTGAACTGCAACAAAAATTGATCGATCGTGGTGACACTGAAGCGATGCAACCTGAATGGGAATTCGTCGAGATGCTCGAACATGGCATGCCACCGACGTGCGGTTTCGGATTCGGCGAACGACTCTTTGCATTTATGGTAGATAAACCGATCCGCGAGACACAATTGTTTCCACTCATGCGACCGAAGGACTGAAAATAGTAAGTAGCAAGTAGGAAATGCAAAAATACACACATAAAAAAGCCGCTTGAAAAATTCAAGCGGTTTTTTTATTTTGGAAATTAATGCATCTTACGCGAGCAAAAAGGTGGAGAGGTCTTCGGAGTTGCCGGTTAAGGTGTTTTGATCAATTTCGTTTCGTTTAACTTTTATTTCTTTTGAGTTTTCTTCTGGTTTCTCTGAAAACTCGTTCTGACCGACTTCGTCGGTTTTTTGGTTTTTGTCATTGTCTGCCATTGGAAAAGGTATTTAGTTTAGATTCCATTATACAATTTTACGCTCTTTTGTCAAAAAATACCTTGTGTCAGTTATCCACATTCGTATTTGTTACAAAGTGGGATGAAGTGGAGTATAATTGGACTTAAGTGGGAATAAGTGGGGTTTTGTTGGTACGTTTTACGGACCGTACAAAACCCCGATCCCGTACCAATTTTTTTCAAAAATTTGGTATCGGGATGGAAGGAGTTTACTCTCAAAAACGTTATGCTAATCGGCGAATATACACACACCATCGATGAGAAGAACCGCATGTCATTGCCTGTGAAATTCCGTAAGGAGATGGGTAAGGTTGTGGTGCTTGCTCCGGGACTTGATAAATCGATCATGATGACGACGGTCCTAGAATGGAAAAAGATCGGTGAAAAACTCGGAGAGTCTTCCATGCTTGCAACTGATAATCGTCGTTTCAATCGTTTTCTGCTCGGAGGTGCCGTTGAAGTAGAAGTTGATGGTAGTGGACGCATTTTGATTCCAGAATTTTTAAAAGACAGAGCCGGGATAAAGAATAAAGCGGCAGTGATCGGAATACAGAATCGCGTTGAGATCTGGAATGAAAAGACATGGAACGATTACAAGCGAAGTGTCGATAATGAGGCAGATCAATTGGCGGAAAAGTTGGGAGGACTCGGAGTGATGTAGATAGATAAAAGACACAAGAGAAGAGATAAAAGATAATACGGAAAATAAAATGCATAAATCTGTTTTGATTACGGAGACGATAGAGGGACTTGCGCTTAAAAAAGGTGACGTGGTTGTTGATGGAACAGCAGGGAGTGGAGGACATTCTTTTCAAATTGCAAAAGAATTAGATGGAAATGTGAAATTGTATTTGTTCGACATGGATGAAGATGCGCTCATCCGAGCAGAAGAAAAATTGAAAGATACAGGCGCGATCACAGAATATGTCCATTCAAATTTTAAAGATATCAAAGCTCGACTCGGGAAGCTCAGTGTGACGGCAATCGATAAAGCATTGTTCGACCTCGGACTTTCCTCGCCACAACTCGATACTTCAGGAAGAGGATTTAGTTTCTTGCGTGATGAGCCGCTCTATATGACGATGGCGCGGGACATTACTCCGGAAACGCTTACGGCAATGGATGTCGTAAATACCTGGGGTGAAGAAAATCTTGCCGATATCATTTATGGTTTTGGCGAAGAGCGCTATTCTCGAAGAATTGCAAAGGCGATCGTCGATATGCGCATGAGAAAAAAGATCGAGAGCACGTTCCAGTTAGTGGAAGCGATCAAAAATGCCGTTCCGAAATCATACCTTCATGGAAAGATCCATCCAGCTACAAAAACATTTCAGGCGATCCGTATGGCGGTCAACAACGAGCTTCCCTCGATCACACAAGGTGTTACTGATGCGCTTGAAATGCTCACAAAAGGTGGTAGATGCGCAGTAATTACATTTCATAGCCTTGAAGATCGCATCATAAAGAACGTATTCAGAGACAAAGCAAAAGAGGGAACGTATATCCTTGTCACAAAGAAACCGATCATCCCTTCAAAAGAAGAAACAAAAGAAAATCCACGAGCACGGAGCGCAAAATTGAGAATCATAGAAAAAATATGAAAAATCATCCACGAACAATCGCATTAGTTTTTATGGAACGCGACACGATCAAGCGCACTGCGCACGTGCTCATTGTCGTTGCTGTTGCGCTCATGATCATCTATACGGCGTTCCTCTCACGTACGATATTTGCCGTTGTCTCACGTCGGACCACAGAATCTGAGACAAAGATGCTCTCTGCGCATATTGCCGAGCTCGAAGTCTCATATCTCAAAAAGACATCGGAGATCGATCTTTCGATGGCGCGTGCGCTCGGATTCCAAGATACTGGCGTAGTAACATTTGCGACGCGAACAAAAACCGCGCTCCGCTAAAACGCATGCAGTCAGCTTTTCCGATCCGTGTCAAAATACTCTCAGTCCTCGTAGTCCTTATTTCGCTCTTACTTATAGCGAAACTTTTTTTTGTCCAAGTGATCCACGGTGGCGACTATAGCGAGCGCGCTGATCGACAATATTCGACACCCTCAGGAAATCTTTTTGAGCGCGGTTCGATATTTTTTAGTACTAAAAATGGAAATGAAGTCTCTGCGGCGACCACAGAATTGGGGTACAAGGTCGCCATCAATCCGAAACAAGTCATAGATGTCGACGCCACATATCAGGCGCTATCTTCTATCGCTCCACTTGATCGAGCGCTTTTCGATGCGAAGGTGCAGAAAAAAAATGATCCATATGAAGAAGTGCTGAACCGTATCACGAAAGAAAGTGCTGATGCGATTAATGCGCAGAAAATTCCTGGTGTTTCGATCTATAAAGAGAAATGGCGTTTTTATCCAGGCAATTCGCTCGCGTCTCGAGCGCTCGGATTCATTGCCTATAAGGGCGACGAGCTCCTCGGACGGTATGGTCTTGAACGGGAATATAATGCGACGCTCTCGCGTGATGGAAGTGATCTCTATGTTAATTTTTTTGCAGAACTTTTCTCAGATATCGGCAAGGTCGTCTTCAAGAGCAATGATCGTCCTGGCGATATCATCACAACGCTCGAACCGACAGTTCAAGATTATCTCGAGCGATCGCTTGCGGGCATCATGTCGGCGTGGCATACGGACGAAGCGGGTGGTATCATCATCAATCCGAAAACAGGCGAGATCTATGCGATGGCGACGCTCCCTGATTTTGATCTGAACCAATCAGGAAAGGTCACTAATCCATCGCTCTATGGTAATCCGCTTATCGAAAATGTCTACGAGCTCGGATCGGTCATCAAGACGCTTACAATGTCTGCGGGTGTCGATGCTGGTGTTGTTACTCCCGATACGATGTATGACGACAAAGGATGTTTGACGTTCAATACGCATACGGTCTGCAACTTTGATAAGCGCGCACGTGGCGTCGTCTCGATGCAAGAAGTGCTCAATCAATCGCTCAATACAGGCGCAACATATGTGATGCAGAAATTGGGTAAAGATCGTTTCCGTGAATATATGCTTTCCTTTGGTATCAATGAAAAGACGGATGTCGATATGCCGGGTGAAGTTATGAGTCTCACAAACAATTTGAATAGCACGCGCGAGATCGAATATGCGACTGCATCGTATGGCCAAGGCATCGCGCTTGCTCCAATCGCAGCGGTACGGGCATTCTCGGCGGTTGCAAATGGCGGGACATTGATCACTCCGCATCTCGTCAAGAAGATCGACTATACTGATGGTGGAAGCGATACGATCTCATTTCCGGAAGGCAGGCGCGTCATCAAGGTTGAAACTTCAGAAACCGTTACGCGCATGCTCGTCAAAGTCGTCGATACTGCGCTTTTCGGAGGAACAGAAAAATTAGAGCACTATAGTATCGCTGCAAAAACAGGTACGGCGCAGATTGCAAAGGCTGACGGTACAGGGTACTATGAAGACCAGTATCTGCACTCGATGTATGGATACTTTCCCGCATATGATCCGGAATTTCTCGTATTTTTATATGATATAAATCCAAAAGAAGTCAGTTTTGCAGCGAATACGTTGGGTCACCCATTTATCAATACAGCAAAATTTTTATTGAATTATTACGAAGTTGCGCCGGACAGATGATTCAATTGCGCATTAGGACATGCCTGTGCCGGTAAAGGCAGGATTACAAATTACGAATTAAATACGATTTGAAATGCAGAGAAGTTATAAAAAAATAATTGTGGCCATACTCACATGGCAAGCGCGTGTCGTCCTTCGGAAATATAAACCGAAGGTCGTTTGCATTACTGGTTCTGTAGGCAAGACCTCTACAAAAGACGCCATGTACGTCGTGCTCTCGCAATTTTTTCATGTGCGCAAGAGTGAAAAAAGTTTCAATAGCGAAACTGGTATTCCGCTTTCGATCTTGGGCGTGCCGAACGGCTGGTCAAACCCGATCGTCTGGATAAAAAATATTCTCAAAGGTTTTTGGCTCATCATCTACCCGCATACATATCCAAAATGGCTCGTACTCGAAGTCGGTGCTGATAAGCCGAACGATATCAAGAGCGTTGCAAAGTGGATCAATCCGTACGCGGTCGTCATGACGCGTTTTCCTGATGTTCCGGTACACATCGAATTTTTTGATAATAAAGAACACATCATCGAAGAAAAATCGAGTCTCGCGCTCGCGCTCCCAAAACACGGCGTGCTCATATTGAATGCTGACGATGATGTCGTCCTGTCGCTCAAAGACAAAGTCGCTGCATCGTCGCTGCTGTATGGTTTTGGCGAGCACGCAGAAATTCGTGCGTCATATTTTGCGCTTGCATACGACAAAGATCATGAGGGGCATCCAAGTGGAGTGCATTTCAGGCTCTCGCTTGAAGGAAAAGAACACGAGATCAACATGCCACATATCATCAGCAAGAATCATGTATACGCCGTATATCCTGCGCTCGCGCTCGCGCTCCATGAAGGATGCAATGTCATTGATGCGATCTCTGCTGTTTCAAAATATCAAACGC
>CALRFE010000028.1 GCA_943356425.1 Candidatus Nomurabacteria bacterium | reverse complement strand
CAAAATACGACCTGCTCCCGCTCGGTGAAGGAATTGAAAAGATGCTCGAAGATGCAGCGCTCGCATCTGATCAAGATTCTTTGTTGATCGAGAAAAAAGAAAAACAGAATGGCGTACGGTTAATGACCGTGCACGCAGCAAAAGGTCTGGAATTTGCGCACGTATTTGTTGTGGGGCTCGAACAAGATCTATTTCCGCATCAACGTCGCGGAGAAAGTACGACCGAGGATCGCGAAGAAGAACGAAGACTTTTTTATGTCGCACTTACGCGCGCAGAAAAAAAATTATTTCTTTCATATGCGACCGTGCGCACTATTTTCGGCATGCGACAAGTCAACACGCCATCAGAATTCTTGCATGATATTCCCGCGCATCTCACGATGCAAGAACTTCGTCAGACAAGCAGTGGACCTACAAAAATAATTTATCTCGACTAACATGTATTACAAGGCAAAAAAATCATTGGGGCAAAATTTCTTAAAATCAGAGAAGGCGCTCGCTGATATGGTGCGTGCAGGCGACGTACAAAAAGGGGACGCCGTTCTTGAGATCGGTCCCGGTAAGGGCGCGTTGACCGAAAAGATACTTAGAACAGGAGCAAAAGTCATTGCCGTTGAAAAAGATCGAGAATTATTGCCGATTTTGGAAGAAAAATTCCAAAAAGAGGTCAAAAATGGGCAACTTACCCTTGTTGAAGCCGATATTCTCGAATTTGACCCTACTAACTACTTCCTACTTTCTACTAACTATAAGGTCATTGCCAATATTCCATACTATATTACAGGTGCGATCATCCGAAAGTTCCTGGGAATCGAAAAACAGCCAAAAACCATGGTTTTATTGGTCCAGAAGGAAGTCGCAGAACGAATTGTGGCACGAAATGGGAAGGAGAGCTTGCTTTCCTTGTCGGTAAAACTCTATGGAACACCGAAATATATAGATAAAGTAGCTGCTCGATACTTCAGTCCAGCACCAAAAGTGGACTCTGCGATCATTGCAATTACCGATATTTCTCGAAAAAAACTTGCAAACATTGACGAAAAAGCTTTTTTTGAGCTTTTACATGCAGGTTTTGGACATAAACGCAAAGTTATGCTCAAAAATATCGAACCTTGGGCAGAAAAAAACATACAATTACCTGTTATTTTTGAAAAAATTGGTATTTCGATAAAGGCTCGCGCGGAAGACGTGGAGCTTGCGAAGTGGATAGAAATCTTTCGCAAGATAAAAGATACAAGAGTATAGAGAAGAGAGGAAAGACCTCAGTAATGACGAGTCAAAAAAAATAATTAAAAAGATGAGCGCGACCTTCGGTCGCGCTCATCTTTTTAATCCCCACCTTATACACTCTTTACAAAAAGATGGTGTATACTATATGTATATGTTACAAGATTATCTTCCTAGCAAAAATTTTAGGGTTATTATCATAACTATCATCGGGCTCTGTATCATCGGATACGGCATCAGTAAAATTATCGGGAGCGGATCGGGAACGATCGCAAACAAGACTGTCGACCTGGTCGTCGTCAATCAAGAAGCGCAAAAAGATACTGACGGTGACGGCGCGCTCGATTGGGAAGAAAATGTCTGGGGCACTGATCCTCGAAAAAAGAACAGTAATCCTGATGGTATTTCTGATGCTGACTACATCGCTAAGAAACGCGAACAGTTCAAAGGCAGTAATCCAAATACGGCAAACGCTATTGGTGCCGGAAACACTGACCAGACCGCGGCATTCGCTCAGCAATTTTTGACGACGATCATGACTTTGTCACAATCAGGAAATCTTACTGACGCGACAATAAAGAACCTTACCGATGAATTTTTCAATAATATAAAGACACTACCAGAAGAAGCAAATTTTTATACGATCGCAAAAATAAAGACAGTTCCGACTGGAGGAAGTGCTAAGCTCGCCTACACAAAAGCGATCGACACAGCTTTCACAAAAAATCAAATCAAGAACGACAGCACGATGCTTTCGATCGCACTCGCGCTCAAGTATGGCGATCCATCTGCTGTCAATGGAATGGAAAAAATTGCAAAAAAATACGATGCGATGGAAAAAGCGCTCGTCGCGATCACCGTACCAGAAGATGCAATAACGATGCACCTTGCGCTCATCAACGAATATCATTCCGTCGCATACAATATCCGTCAATCATCAAAAGTGCTCACCGACACGCTCTCTGCGGTCGCCGGTATTTTGCGCTATGAGGAACATCTTGGAAAGCTCTCGGTCGCGCTTTCTAACTTAAAAACCTACGTTCTCGCTACAAACTAATATGCAAAACAATTCTTTACTAAAAAAATACTGCTCGGGACTACTCCTTATTGCGCTCATCGTTCCTCAAATTGCAATAATCGCCACTCCGCACAAAGCGCAAGCTGTTGGTGAATTTGATGCACCAAACTTTGTGCAAAATACTGGGTCACATGTCGAAGAAGCATCGAGCACCGCACTCGATTGGAAAAAATTTGCGGGAGACATCTTGAAACAAGTCGGTATGAGTCTTGCAACAAAAGCACTCCAAAAATTGACCGACCAGACGATCAACTGGATCAATGGTAACTTCCAAGGTAGTCCTTTGTTCGTCCAAGATCCGATCGGATTCATCAATAATATGAAAGATGAGGAGATCAAAAAATTGATCGAAGACATCGGATACGACCCAGACAAGATCAAGAACGGAAAAGAGATCGCAAAGACCGTCATTCTCGGATACGTCAATCAAAAGACACAGACACTTGGACAACGTCTGACCTATACGCCAAATCCGATCAACAGCAATGAAGACACGTGGGCTGGAGCACTCGACAAGATAACCAATCCTGCACGTAATCCGTTTGGGGGATTGATCGTGACCTCGCGCGAGATCTCAAAAAAAACATCTGAAGTAAAGAATGAGATCGATCGAGGAGACCTTGGATTCTTGCCAGTAAAAGAATGTGTCCAAAAAGAAGCGAGTCGTGCACAGAATGGAGAAGAAGTATGCGTCAAGTGGAAGACGACAACACCCGGTGGCATCGTCGCCAACCAAGCGGAAAAGGCGCTTGGTACAAAATTTGCACAAACAGAACTCGGCACACAACTTGGCGCAAGTATTTCTCAAGTCTTTGATGCGCTTGTGAGCCGTCTTGCAACTGACGGTCTTGCAAAACTCTCTGACGCACTCTCAGGCTCGAATTCACCGGCGGAAGCACAAGACAATTGGAACTACATGGGTTACACGCTCGGAGGAAACACAAGCGGACGAGAAGGCGAAGGTTGGGCAAATGGACCCGATCGTATCGTCGATATTTATTCGCTCCTTCGCGTAGATAATCCTGATACATTGAACGTCAATGAACAAACACAGATCGCAACATATATCACGACTGCTGGCGGACAGATCACAAGCGGGAATGGTGCGCTCAATTTTGCCGGCGGTGGTGGTATTCCGATCAATGCTCAAGGTTTTGGTATTATCGGCGGACATGCGATTGCAATTCCTAGTGGAGCAGCAAGTGCGACATCTGGTGGAACGACAACGGGCGGGACTACTGGAGTCGGAGTTACGGGTGGTACAACCGGCGGATCATTTGGTACAACGGGAGGAGGAACATCTGGTACAACGACGAGCGGAACGACAGGTACGACAGGAGGCACAACTGGAGGGACCATTGGTGGAAGTACTGTCGGGGGGACTGGAATCAACACAGGAAATATAGGCACAACTGGGGGAACGACCGGTGGCACAACAGGAGTCGGCGGTCTTGGAGCAACAGGAGGATTGACGACAGGAGGTACCACGCTCGGCGCTGGAACAACGGGAACAACGACGGGAGCAGGGACGACAGGAACTGGCTTTGGAACAAGCGGTACTACCACAACCGGAACGACGACTGGTATCGGTACTGGTGGAACAACGGGAGCGATCGGCAACGGGGGTTTTGGAACTATCGGTGGCGGAGCGATCGGTCTTAATGGTGGAACATTTAACGCAGTAGGAAATGGAATTGTATCCAATGGTCTACCGAGCGGTCTCGTACTCAACGGCGGAGTAGTTGGTAACATCGGACAAATCGGTGTCACTGTCACTGCACCGGTTGCAGAACCTGCACCAGATGTCATTTCTTTAACGACACAGGAAGTTGGTTTCTATAGTAACAGTAACCACGATGGTATTATCGATGCTATCGGAAAAATGCCGAAACGTTTACTTGCACTTGATCAATGTTTACCAGGACCGGATTATGGATATGAAAGACGCTTTGATGATACTGTGCGACGTGAACTCCAACGCTTGGAGTTAAAAACACAAAAGAAAAACGATAGAAAAGCAAACGAGGCGCTTGCTGCTCTCGAAAAAGCACAAGTCAGCGTAGCGCAAGTAGTATTCGGAATAAAAGAATATATGTTTGGTGCTGACTCTAACGGTAATCTAAATAATATTGCTGATGCGGTAACTATTTACGATGAAATTTCAAAAGTACATAAACGGTCAATTGACATTAAGACTTACTATGATAAGCAATTAGAGAAAGTTACGACACTTGCACGTCTAAAATCATACAAGGCTGCATTGTTAGCATATCTGGCTAATCCAAATGGCCCATTGGTCCAAAGCCCTCTTGAAATCACCGCAAAATATCTTGCGATAGAAGGTTCGGTATCAACACAAGACTCAGTCAACGCTCGAAGAATCGAGCGAGATAATTTTGCAGAAGATCTAGCAACGATCGGTCTCCCTGTGGGAACAGTAGAAGCCGGGATAGTAGGACCAACGGGACTTAACAAGACTTGCTGGGATGAACGTATCGGTCCTCCACCACTCCCAACACTCCAAGGAGGTGCTCAGCAAAATAATTTTAGTTCGACAATACTTGGAAATTCTTTTGTTGACCAATGGATAAATAATACATATCATTCTTGTCCATTTAGTCCGAGTGATAGTACTGCATGTTGTTACACTTCTTATACTAAATACCAGAATCTTAACTCAAGTAAACAGGGTTTCATTTACGATCTCTTGAGTCAACTTGACGATCCAAGATCTTGTAAAGATTTCCAAGATGCGATCGATTCATCAAGCGAACTCGATGCAATTACATTACCAAGCGGACAACTTGGAGAAACTTTCGGTGCTGAAATCTGGAATTTCTGCCAGAATATTATCCAAGATGCTTCACTCGACCAAAACAATGTCTACAACCGTATGGATATCAGAGTTTCATGCAATAATTTCTACACATCGAATCTTACCGACTACCAGCTCGATAAAAATCAGTAACGAGACGATGACGAGTTAGGTTGGTGTGCTACAATACATAATTATGTTCAAGAAAAAAGCGGCGCCGGTGCTTCTCATACTTGCAATCTTTGCGGGAGCATTCTCGCCGCTTTTTGGTATCAATAAAGCGCTGGCTGTTGATTTAGGTTGGGTCTTCCCAAAACAAGATAATACTGACGGGAATGGAGTGTACACAATGGGTGACCAATATGTCAAAATCGGTGTTGACCCAAATTTTACGACCACAACAACAAAAGCACAATTTGTAACGGATATAAAACTAAGTAATCTTGGTCCTTGGCTTGCTAATGGTATAGCGAATTATGCTCAGGACACAAGTAATACCGGAACAAACGCACAGTATTTTGACTCGGGAGATAATTTTGGTGATTGGGATGCAATTCTTGCGCACAGTACAATAGAAAATGATACAGCGAAAGGTGCCTTCATTGAAATTGGTCAAATAACCCAAGATAATAATATACCTGATTCATTAAATGGCGCGACTACTGTTGGTGTCAATTTCACTATTAAGGATCCCATAAATCCAACACTTCCTACTGAATATGCACAAGGAACTGGTAGTGGCGGGTCTATAAAAAAAATAAACATCGGCTATTACATCTGGCGTAAAAGTGCTCCACAAACGTACTTCTTTGGAATGACAGATTTTACGCTACGAATTCCAGTACAAGGGCTTACTCCAGGTACGCTTTATTATGCTCGTATTGTAATGTCAGAAGATTGGGGAACAGAATACGGACAGTCTAAAATAATTAAATTCACTACACCGACGGTCGATCCGACACTCGTTCAAAATCAAGATGGGGGTGTCTTTGAAGCATCTATTAATGGAGAAGCTGCGGCAGGACAATTTGCTGATCTCCTTGATTGTGGGGTCGGCCCTTGGACATGGGGCGGATGTATCGTCCTTTGGATCTATGACACAACTTACTACGCGAGCTATCTGTTCCTCTGGCTCTGCGGATATATCATGGATGCATTCATCGGACTTTCGATTTCTTCAAAAGTATACGTCGACTCGACATTCGTCGTGGCCGGATGGTCTGTCGTACGCGATCTTGCGAACATTTTTTTAATTTTCATACTCATATATATCGCCATCGGCACAATCCTCAAAATGGAGCGCGTTCATGCGAACAAGATGTTGCCGGCCGTGATCATCATCGGGCTCTTACTCAACTTCAGTCTTTTTTTCTCACGTGTCATCATCGACCTCGGCAATAGCCTCGCGCATGTATTTTACAGCGAGATAAAGATCAGCGGTTCGCAAGACGAATCAATACTGAAGGACGACAACGCAACGAGTCTTTCAAGCAGTCTTGCGAAAGGTTTCGAACTTTCAAATATTTTCTCTGGTGATGCATACAATAAGATGGCGAATGGTGGAGAAAAACCCGGCGCAGGTACTATGTTCTTCGTCGTTATTCTTGGCATCATCGTCAATTTTGTCGCAGCATGGACATTCTTGAAATGCGGACTCTTTTTCCTCGGAAGAATTCTGGGACTGTGGTTCTCGATGATCTTCGCGCCGATCGCATTTGTTTCATCCATCGTCAAAGAGACGAGCGGGGTGCTCAAACAGATGGGGTGGCAACAGTGGATCGATAATTTGATCAAACTCTCACTCATGGCACCGCTCTTCTTGCTCTTTATGTACCTCGTACTGCTCCTCTTGCAATCAAATTTCATGGATGGATTCGTTAATGACAAGAACAGTTACGACTGGATTCCATTCATGACGATCATCATTATGAACTTCATGCTCATCATCGGACTCGTGAACGCAGCAAAAGGAATTGCCGAAGATCTCTCAGGAAGTTTTGGTAAACAAGTCGCTGGTGTCATCGGCACCGCCCTTGCCGTGGGAGTCGGAGCAACAGCAATCGCAGGTGGGGCAGTTGTACGAAATACTCTCGGAAGAACAATGAAAAATTCAACTACAGGCAATACCGCAACACAGAATTATCTAAATGGTAAACAACAGAACTGGTGGGCAAAATCACGTGGATATATTGGATCAAAAATTGGCATGGATAAAGCAGAGCAAGCGATTGGAGACAGACTCAATCGTAATCAAAAGAAAGTTTCTGACAAACAACATGCGGAACACGAGCTTGACGATTACGCATCAAATAAGTTCGGTTTTGGAAGCAAAATAAAATTCAAAGATTTAGGTGCACCACAACAACAAGAGGTGCGTGACACTCTCAATCGTGACATTATTTCGAAGGCTGAAAATAAGGGTAAGAAATATGATCAAGTTGGAGCTGCTGAACAAAAGAACGTGGATTCCTTTATTGCAACACATGGTGGAGATACCGAAAAAGCGGTTCATGAACTTGGAATTATGAATGCGAAAGAGTATCATGGCGCTGAACACTTGGAAAAAGATTCGAAGTACAAACAAGGTATTGGAAATCAAATGATGCAAGGTGCTAAAAATAGTAGCTGGGATCCGCGTAATCTTGAGAAATCAAGCTTTAAATTGCTTGCAGCCGCAGGAATGTTGATGGCGGCATCATTTAAACAAATGACAGGTACTCACTACGGAACATCTGAGAAAAATTTTGGAAAGGATCTATTGAGCATGCTCAAATCTGCTGGTACTGGTCTACAGCAAACATTGAACGTAAAAAGAGATCCAGGTCCAGGAAGTCATGATGCGGGACATGGAAAGAAAGATGATCATGGGGGAGGACACCATTAAGACAAACTCTAAAGTCTAAATACTAAC
>CALRFE010000027.1 GCA_943356425.1 Candidatus Nomurabacteria bacterium | reverse complement strand
TTACCGCTGGCGAAACCAATGATCCTTCCTGTGGACCAACGGATACGAATTGTTATGTGGGAGATGCTATTACCGTCGATTCGACGTATTACAATATTTATTCAAGTACTATTGGTGCGGGTGCTGAACTTAATGGCGCTGGTGGTGGAACAGACAATATCTTTTTTGGTTCAAATGCGGGCGCAGTTACTGATACTGGTACTGGTAATTTGTTTTTTGGTAGAGAATCTGGGGCATTAAACACGAGCGGAGACAGTAATATTTTTATGGGTTTGTATGCGGGCGCTACAAATGATATCGGAGCATTTAACACATTTATCGGATACAAAGCAGGGTTTGCAAATACTTCCGGCATTCGCAACATCGGTATTGGTGCTTCTGGAAATTCTCCGAACGCAGGATCGCTTTCAGCGCTTACTACTGGAAGTGCGAACACCGCCCTCGGGAACCAATCAGGAATTACACTTGAGACGGGTGATGGGAATGTGCTTTTTGGATACAACGCGAATGTTCTTGTCGCTGATGATTCGTACGCAACTGCTATTGGTTTTTCTGCGACAGCAGCTGCGAGCGGTGTCGCTCTTGGACATGCTGCGATAGCTGCTTCGTATGAATTTGCACTTGACCCTGATATTACCAATTGGGAATTCCAAGGTGACAGTTATGTACTGCCAGTGAATGGTTCTATCAGTACTGCCGGCGTGCTCACCAATGATGGCGCAGGGAATCTCACTTGGGAAGCGGGTGGTGGAGGAGGACTGATCGGCTCGACTTCAAGCAGTGGCACTGAAACATGGCTTGGTGAAGGTGCGGGAGATAATGCTGGATGGGATGACCATACAATCTTTGTCGGTATTAACGCTGGAGAAGGAGCCACTGGTGCAGTCGAAGGAACATTCATTGGCTATAATGCTGGTTCTGATGCAACCGATGCCATCTATTCGATTTTTATGGGTTCAAGTTCTGGTGATAATGCAGCTAATGCTTCCGAGTCAGTTTTCCTTGGTTACAACTCGGGTCTTGATGCAACCGATGCGCTTCGTTCAACATTCGTGGGAACTGGTGCCGGTGCCAGTGCGAGCGATGCGGAATATTCTGTTTTTCTTGGAAACGGAGCCGGTGATTCGGCTGCAAATGCAGCGAACTCAACTTTTCTTGGAAAATATGCAGGTTCGGGCGCGGCCGATGCAGCGAACTCTATTTTCATCGGGTGGGATTCGGGAGTTAATGATGGAGTGGATAATAAACCTGGAACATGTGCAGCTATTATTTGTCATTCAATTCTTATCGGTGACATTACTTCGACTGGTGGATTTTCCAATTCAATCGCACTTGGTTTTTCTGCGGAAAATACTTCGGGTAATCAATTCATGGTTGGTTCAGATGCATCTTCTCAGGCTTCCATTAATCAACTGTATCTTGGTGCGAATGACACGAATGACTTTCCACTTTTGTACGCAGATCTTACGGGTGTTGGTATTGGTACATCGACGCCAAACTACACACTTGATGTACGCGGAACAATGACACCACTTTTACCACGTCAGATGTTTACGGGCACAGGATTAGATGACGTGACGTTTTCCAATTCGTTCTTTGGTACCAATAACATAACTGCTGCTGTTCAGATAGACTCAATTGGTGATCCAGTAACTTATTTTATGTCCATTCCACTCACTTCTTCCCCTGGTCAATGTGATTCAACTTGTCTCAACGATGCAACATTTTCCGGCACCTACAACGGTAGTGATCCACAACCGGTTCAATTTGTCGTTACTATGAACACTCCTGGTAGTCCCGATACATTTGATTGGACGGAATATGATGCAGACACTAATATTATCGACAGTGATACCGGTGTTGCTATAACCGGCAGCCCACAACTTTTAAACGACGGTATTTCAGTAACGTTTGGTGCGACAACAGGGCATCATGCAGACAGTCTACACACGGAAACATGGTACCATGTGATTCCTGAAGCAGGGACTGATACAATTTCGGTTCGTGCAGGGAGTTCCGAATACCATTTTGTGCCTATTACGGGAAGTCCACAGTCGTTCGGTGTTTTTACGATAACTTTTGACCTTACCTTTGACGCAACCACTGGGCATACTCTCGACGATCGATGGACGTATACGAATACCTCGCAACCTCTCGCCGGCTTCTCCAACAATATCGGTACCTGCCTGGTTGATCCGACATACGGTTTCTCCTGTTCTTCTGACCAACGACTCAAAAAAGATATTATTGGAATTGGTTCAAACAGCTTACTCGAAAATGTTTTGAAACTAAATCCGGTTTCCTACCATTGGAATCAAGAAGACGGCTCATCGGATACGCACATCGGTTTCATTGCGCAAGAAATGGAGCGCGTCTTCCCACAATTTGTCACAACCGATGCAAATGGGTACTTAGGAATTTCGTACGGTTCACTCACGCCGGTGTTGGTTGGCGCAATCAAAGAACTTGATATTAAACTCACGGACATCTCTGAACTTACAACTGATGGTTCATTTGTTGGACGCATCCGCACTTGGCTTGCTGATGCGGCGAATGGGATCACTTCAATCTTCTCTCACGAAATTCGCACAGACAAACTCTGCGTTGGACAAACATGCGTGACCGAATCGCAATTGCAACAACTTTTGCAAAATCAAAATAATAATTACAACAACGGAGGAACAACAACAAGCGGTGGAACAGATACGAGTGGAGATACCACTGGTGCGCCAGAAACAACCACTGCTGGGGCAGATGTGACTGGTTCTACCGACGGATCTGCCACAACAGGGGACGAAACACCCACTAATACGACCGGAGGCGAGGGAACTACAACGACTGGAACAGAAGAACAATCAGACACTTCTGGCACAGGATCAACTGATACTTCGGGAACCACAGGAACGACTGATGGCGGAACAAGTGGAAATGATACACAGGCGCCAGAAAACCCTTAAAAATCAAGCATATTTTGACCATTTTTAGGTGAAAAAGTACTAGGAAAATTAGTACTTTTTTGCTATAATAGATAGGTAAATAACACTGCTTTCCGGCAGTTAATTAATTTTATTTTTCGTACTTGTCCCGTTACAAAATCAGCTTAAATTAGAAGGACAATGAGATAGATTGAAATTTTACACAGTCGAATAAAACTAAAAATTATTATTAAATTTTTGTAATGGGATGGCTAAAGACAATCTCAAAAAAGTAGAGGGTAAATACGGCGCGGATTCTATTTCCGTTCTTGAAGGTCTCGAACCCGTACGTCGTCGTCCCGGCATGTATATCGGTTCGACCGGTCCTGAAGGATTGCATCATTTGGTCTGGGAAATTTTCGACAACTCGCGCGACGAAGCGATGGCAGGACAATGTACCATGATCGAAGTCGTGCTTCTTCCTGATGACCACATCCGCGTTGCCGACAACGGCCGAGGTATTCCTGTCGATGTTCACTCAAAAACAAAAGTGTCTGCACTTGAAACAGTGATGACCACGCTCCATGCTGGAGGAAAATTCGGCGGTGATGAATCCGGCTACAAAGTCTCTGGAGGCCTCCACGGTGTCGGTGCTTCAGTGGTTAACGCTCTCTCAGTCTACACAAAGGCAGAAGTGCATCGTGATGGAGGAAAGTATATCCAAGAATATTCAAAAGGAAAGAAAAAATCCACAGTCAAAAAAATTGCAAGTTCAAAGGCGCATGGCACGATTATCACATTCTTGCCTGACGAAGAGATCTTCAAAGAAGGCACAAAATTTTCATGGGATACGATCGTCAACCACTTGCGCCAGCAAGCATATTTGGTCAAAGGTCTCAAGATCACGATCATTGATGCACGAGAAGTCGATCCAAAAATATTATTTACTGGAAAAAATAGTCTTGAAGATGCGTTCTGGTTTTCTGAACTCGGGCTCGAAGTCCCATCATATTCATTTTATTTCGAAGGCGGATTGGTCTCGCTCGTCGCTTTTTACAACAAGCTCCAAAAGCCTGTCCAAGATACTATTTTCTACGTCGAAAAAGAACAAGATGGGGTAGGTGTTGAAGTCGCACTCCAATATATTGATGACATCGGTACCAAGATCGTACCATTTGCAAACAACATCTATACTCCCGAAGGCGGTACACATGTGACTGGTTTCAAAACTGCGCTCACGCGATTGCTCAATACGTACGGCAAAAAGAACAATGCGATCAAAGAATCTGACGGTGGATTTACTGGAGAAGACGTGCTCGAAGGTCTGACTGCAGTTATTTCCGTGAAGCTCCGCGAAATTCAATTTGAAGGACAGACAAAAGCAAAATTGGGCTCAATGGAAGCACAAGGTGCGGTCGCAACTGCGTTCGGTGATGCATTTGCAAATTTCCTTGAAGAAAATCCTGATGAAGCAAAAGTTATCATCAACAAAGCGATCCTCGCTGTTCGCGCACGTAAAGCTGCAAAAGCAGCGAAGGATTCTATTTTACGCAAAGGGGCACTCGAAGGTATGACACTTCCGGGAAAACTCGCAGACTGCCAGACAAAGAATGCAACTGAATCAGAAATATTTATCGTAGAGGGAGATTCTGCAGGTGGTACTGCAAAAACTGGTCGCGACAGACGCACACAGGCGATCTTGCCACTTCGAGGAAAAATTTTGAACATCGAACGTGCACGCCTCGATCGCATGCTCGCATCAGAGCAGATCAAAAACCTCGTTGTTGCCATGGGTACGGCGATCGGTGATACATTTGATATTGAAAAATTACGTTACCACAAAATAATTATTGCGACAGATGCCGACGTGGACGGAGCACACATTCGTACGCTTATTCTCACGCTTTTCTATCGATATTTCAAACCGTTGATCGATGGCGGATTTATTTACATCGCACAACCACCGCTCTACAAGATCAAGAAAGGAAAAGAAATCTTCTACGCATATGATGAAGCGGAAAAGATAAAAGTCATCGGCAAAGATGCACCTGATCTTGAAATCGTAGAAGGGGATGAATCAATTGAAGAAAATACTGAAGAAGAAACAGAAGAAGTGAAGGGAAAGAAATCTTCAAAAATTCATGTACAACGATACAAAGGTCTCGGAGAAATGAACGCCGAAGAGCTCTGGGAGACGACGATGGATCCTGAACGCCGAATTCTTAAGCAAGTTTCTATCAATGATGCGGCTGATGCAGACAAGGTATTTGATATGCTCATGGGCTCTGAAGTTGCTCCTCGAAAATCGTTTATTCAGACGCATGCAAAGATGGCAGAACTCGACATATAGTCAGAGTAAAGATTAAAAAGAAGAGATTAAAGAGATGAAACCAAAACTCGCCATTGTTACCGGTAATACGCTCAAATTTCGAGAGCTATCACTAAAACTCGGCGAGTTTTTTGATTGCGAACAAAAACAAGTCGATGGATATGAGATTCAAGGAAAGCCAGAAGATATTTTGCGCCATAAACTTGCACATGCATTTGAAGTTTTACAAGAGCCGGTGCTCGTTGATGATACATCAGTACATTTTAGTGCACTCAATGGTTTTCCTGGTCCGTATATTCGAGATTTTTTCTCTGCATTCAAACCGTTTGAAATGGGAGAAAAATTTGCCGGTAGTCGTATCGAAGTCGTGTGTCGGCTCGGTCTGATGCGCGGAGCAAACGATGTGATCATTGGAGAGGGAAGAATAAACGGTGATGTCGTCAAGCCGAAAGTTCAAGACGACAACGGTCGCGAATTTGATCTCTTTGTGCAGATCGATGGTACTGATCGTCCAATGATCGAATTTTCTGCAGAAGAAAAAAATAAATTCTCACATCGAGGTCGTGCACTTGATGATCTGCTTCATAAGCTTTCTCTAAAATAAAAAAGGATGAACTTTAAGTTCATCCTTTTTTATTTTAATCAATTATGCAAATAACTTAATGAGCCCCCGTTCGGTGTTCTGTTTTTTACCGCTGTTGTCGATCTGAAGATATATTCCAGCTTTTTTTGCAGTACGGACGATCCTTGCACGGCGTTCGTTCCACCACGCCATCTTCCTCCTAATTTTCCGTACATCAGGAATTCCGGGCTTCTCATCGATAGAGAGGTCAGAACGCTTGTCTTTTTTAGTTCGAGCGATCAGGCGCTTTTTGCAAATTCTATTCGGTGCGATCACTTCTACTATTTTAAGTGATGAGAAATATCCGCATTCGATCAATTCTACCAAATCTTCTACTTGTCGTTCTGAGCGCGGTGCTCCTTCTAAAATGTTCAGGTTGCCTTCCCTCATAATATTTCCAATTGCGATGAACCAAAGTCCAAGGGCAAAGAATCCTGGTTGTTTCTCTCCAGTGTTGTGGAGTTTTCGCATCTTATTGAAAAGATATGTGTCTTTTTCGCATGCGATGCGGATGGCGTCACCAGTACCCATTTTGACGATAGGGATATCTCTTTCGAGGCATAGTCTCGACAAGATCTTAGTAACAGTGCCTTTTCCTGCTCCGCTTTGTCCCGTAATGACGAGCAATTCCGGTAAGTTAAGTTTTTGCATGATGTGAAGAATTTTTCACATTTTGTCATAAAATATATAATCTGTCAAACACCTTGATTTATAAGGATATTTGACAATTTATATAAAATATGATATAATATCCTTAACCAAATTACATTCATTATGTGTTACAAAAACGACAAAAAACGCAAGAAATACCTGAACAAGGAACAGAATGAAAAGAACAAATTAGCGAAAATCAGAAATGAAGCGATTCATTTTGAGAAAAAAATCAAATATGTGCCGCTCGACTGAACTGTCGTAACTAAAATAAAAAAGAGGAAACTGAATTTCAGTTTCCTCTTTTTTATTTTAGAATTACATTAATTTCGATTTTTGATCTCTTCTCTAACCATCGCGAGAAAATCATCATTTCCCATCTCAATTTTTGTGCCGTCTTGTTTTTCGATCGTGAGGTTTCCGCTTGCGATCTCTGCATCTCCCAAGACGATCGTATATGGCGTGCCCATTCCTTTTGCCGCATGAATGCGTTTACCAAGACTGTTGTCGTCACTTGCGATCTCTGTACGAATGTGAGCATCGCGTAATTTCTGCGCCAATGCTTGCGCGCCATCATTGTGATTTTCTCGAACAGGAATGATCGCAACTTGCGTCGGTGAGAGCCATGTTGGGAATTTCCCCGCATAGTGTTCGATGAGCACTGAAAGGAATCGTTCGATTGAGCCCATGATCGCCGCGTGGATCATTACGACGCGTTCTTGGACGCCTTTTTCGTTGATACAGTAAAGATCAAACCGCTCGGGCATATTCGAGTCAAGCTGGATTGTCGCAACTTGCCATTGTCGTCCGATCGAATCTTTTGCCATGAAATCAATTTTTGGTCCGTAAAATGCTGCTTCACCGACTGCTTCAATTGCCGTTTCTCCTTTTTCTCTGACCATCGATCGGAGTTCTTCTTCAGCAGAAAGCCAAGCCTCTTCGGTTCCAAGATATGCGGACATGTTATTACTATCGTGAAGCGAAAGACGCGGAACGAGCGTAAATCCAAATGTACCGTAGAATTTCTGCACAATGTCGTAAATTTTCGCGATTTCTTCTTTGACTTGGTTCGGTCGACAGAACACGTGCGCATCGTCTTGTGTGATCGAACGTACACGAGAGAGTCCTGCGAGTTCACCTGACTGTTCATCACGGTAGACCTTTGTCGTCGATGCATAGCGTTCAGGCATGTCGCGGTAACTCCATTGTTTGCGCGCAAAAATTTGCGTGTGATGCGGGCAGTTCATCGGCTTCATTGCAAACTCATGTCCCTCACGAGTGTTGATGCGGAAAAGGTCTTCTTTAAATTTATCCCAGTGACCACTTCGCTCGTATAGATCTTTTTTGGTGATGTGCGGAATATCAACACGTTCGTAGCCAACTTTTTGACGAAGTTCCCATACGAATCCATCGAGGAGATCACGAATGAGCGTACCGCGCGGAGTCCAAAGGGGAAGTCCTGCTCCGACGAGTTCGGAGAATGTAAAGAGATCAAGTTCACGGCCGAGTTTTTTGTGATCACGTTTTTCTGCTTCCTCGCGGAGCTTGTCGTATGCATCTAATT
>CALRFE010000026.1 GCA_943356425.1 Candidatus Nomurabacteria bacterium | reverse complement strand
CGGTCCTAAAAATTTCAAAGCATATTTGAGCGACATCAAAAAGAATATGGAATTGTTCGCAAGCGATACAGTGCTTGCAGAGCTGAAAGAAAAATTCGAAAAGAAAAACAAAGACCTTTTGATCGACGGTGAGCGAGCGACATTCGACACTTATTTGGACGTCATGCAAAAACAGAATGAAAATTTCGCATTGCGGGAATACCAGGAACTCGACGGATACGCTTTCAAAGATTAATGCGATGGAAAAAGATTTGAAACAAAGCGCGGTCATGGATCCTCAAATAGAAACGATCAACAAATTGAAAGAAGCGATATATCGCAAACGGCCGATATTACAGAAAATTTTAGAACGCCAGGGGAGCGTTTCTTTGTCGGCATACGCAGAGACGTATGCGATACATCCGATGGCAAAAAAATTTAATCCATTATTGCGACAAGAATTTATTTCTGAAGTTGCCTTGTTTACAAAAGAACTTTTGGGAGAAAAAACAGCAGAAAGTGTGAGACGCCAGTTGGACGAATATTATTATGTATCGACGGCAGATCATTTGGGTCCACTCTCGCATCCATTTTTTGTGCACGCAAATATCTTGACGGCGCTACCGCACATGGTCCGACCATCGCCCGATCATGGGCAGGTCATCGTACTTGCATGTGGTAATGTTTCGCTCGGCAATTCGTCGCTTCCGCGGACGATACTCTTTCATGATCCGGTGAGCACTGAAATTGGATATGAAAAAATTCATTTGTTTCCTGCCTCAGAACGCAATGCGCCTGTATCACGTCATCTTCCTTTTACAAAAAAAACGATCACAACGATCCTTGCATCGATACAAAAAAAATATTCCGAACAGCTCGCGCGGAAATTAACGACGCTCATTGATGCAGTGTATGGACGTTTTGACGTGCTTTCATCTCGATATTTTTCAGAACAAATTACAAAGACGAACGCCGATCTTTGGAAGCGTTTTTTCAGCAAGAGCGATGTCGTGGTGCCTGAACTCGTCTATCTTGAACTCGAAGAGATCGTCTCGCGGTTGCTCATCAAGCACCATCTTTTTTCAAAAACAGAAATTTCGCAGATGCTCTTTGAGAATAGTATTCAAGAAAAAGTTCTGACATCATTTGATACGATTCCTGGAGCGTTTTCGGTCGCAGAAAAAAAAGGGACGTTCTTGTTCTGGCTCTTAGCAAAAGACGGCAAATCGCGGGTTGCATTATGGAAAAAGGGGAATGCACTTGTTTCTCTCGATGACGCATACCAAATAGCGCTTACTTCGGAGACCATCGGATCTTACCTCAAAGACGGAACGCTCATTCCAAGTATCATGCTCTCGCTTGTTACGATCGCCTGTTACTACGGAGTAAAGTGTCTCGGTGGTTTCAGTCAGACGACGTATCTCACGGAGATGCTCACGGCATACAAAAAAATTTTTCCCGAGTCAGATATTATGCAAATAGCTACTGATGATGCTTTTACCGAGACGCTCGCGAGTGATTTTATTATTGGACTTGTCGATATACACGGTCAGATGCTTCCTGCGACCGGATTAGACTTTGTGCTTTATAATGAGCGAGGATCTTGGGATGCATTTAAAAAGACCGCAGATGCCGTATCCCTCGAAGAAGCGCTGTCGCTCATGTTGCCCGAACTCTATACTATGTTGTATTCTGAGCATGAGCGGGATCCGGAACTCCTTGCGATCACTCGCGATGATATATCTTCCGTGATCGGTGTCGGCGCGAAGATGACGCCGTGCCTTGTCGCTCGATAATACCTATGATTACCTATGTACTTTTTTCTCCAGGAGGAAATATCACTGCGCTCGTGTCCGATGCGGTGGCGTTGCCTGGGCGAGCCTTGCTCGCCCAGGCAATTATGCGTGAGGATCCTCTCATCGAACAAGTCGGGTTTACTTTTTCCATTGACTCAGAAAATCTTCTGTTCGGACTTGATATGATGGGTGGTGAATTTTGCGTCAACGCAGCGCGCACCGCGGCGCTCTTTTGGTCGCGCAAAAATAATTGTAAAAAACTTTCGTTGCAGATATCCGGTTTTGTCGAACAATGCAGTGCGATGATAAAGAATGATATGGTGACGCTTGAAATTCCAGGGACATTTTTTTTACGATCAACTGATATTCCCGAAGGGAAACTCGTCGATTTTTCAGGGATCAGATTTGTTGTGGGTAATGATCTCTTCGATCCAGATGCCCTTTTAGATGTAATTAAAAAATATACTGATGCACATTTTCCCGCGATCGGATTCATCTATACTACTCCGACGATACCGATGGGTATCATTCCATATGTGTGGGTCAGAGCAACGGGAACGCTCATCAAAGAAACTGCGTGCGGTTCAGGAAGCATCGCGACATGCATCGCGCAACACGGAGTTCTTGAGAAAAATATACTTCCCGTTGTGCAACCATCTGGTGATCAATACTTGGTTGCTTTTAAACAAACAGGTGAGACATTGCATAGTATTACCATTAGTGGTCGCGTAGAATACTTAGATACGAAAACAATTGCAGATAATTAATATGTGGAACCCATTTTCATCAAATAAGAAAAAATGTCTGTACTGCGGTGCCAATCAGACGCCATCGCATACACTCTCGCGCATTGAATCGACAATAACGGTCGCAACGACTGATTTTCAGGAACGCTTTTTGCGTTCGCGTATTGCACGTCCAGGATATTCATTGGGCGAGTGGCTCATCATGCGATTGCTTGACCTCGCCGTCTTTTTGCATGTCATCACTTTTTCTGACGACGTGCAAACGGCACCGATCACACGCGGACGCGTGCTTTGGGAAGAAGCAGTGAAGCGCGGAATTGATATGCAAAATTTACGATTTCTTGGAAAACCGACCGATCTTTTTCGCGCACGGTTTTTACCCACTGACAAATATTTTTATTTCTCCGGTCTTCCGCGAAAACAAGGTGCGGATAATCCAGCACTCGCGTGGATGGACGACAAGGCAGTTCTGAAGAAAAGATTACGCGAAGCAAATATTCCAGTACCGAATGGTGGCAGTTTTTCTTCCTATGAAAAAGCGCGCCAAGTATTCCACAGCCTCTCAAAACCGGTCATCGTAAAACCACGGCTCGGTTCGCGTGGAAGACACACGACGACGTTCATTTCGAATGAAGCAGATCTCAAAAAAGCGATCAAGATCGCCCAAAGAATGTGCAGATATTTTATTATGGAAGAACATTTGACCGGAGCTGTCTATCGCGGGACGGTGATTGACGGCATCGTACGTGGCATCTTGGGCGGTGATCCACCGCGGATCACAGGCGATGGCGTACATACTATAGTAGAACTCGCGCGCATGAAAAATGAAACAAAAGATCCGCGCGTCAAAGATGCAGAGATAAATCACATGATGGAAGATTTTCTCGCGCGACAGGAATATACGTTCGAGACTATTTTACAAAATGGAAAGACGATTGATCTTTCGGAAAAAATAGGACTATCGTATGGCGGTTCAAGCGCTGAAGTGACCGAGACCACGCATCCAAAAATTATTTCATATCTTGAACAAGCAGCGAAAACCGTCGACGATCCAATTCTTGGATTTGATTTCATAATCGAAGACATTATGCGCGATCCTGATACGCAAAAATGGGGAATCATCGAATGTAACGCTCTGCCGTTCATCAATTTACACCACAGTCCACTCGTTGGTACACCCAAAAACATTGCGGGATACGTGTGGGACTACATATATAGAGAAGAGATGAAAGAGAAGAGATAAAAGAGAATTGCCGAAGAATTATTTTTCAGTGGGCTACGGCGATACAAATCACTTTCTTCGCACCGGCTTTTTTTAAGGCGCGACGAGCTTCGGCGAACGTTGCGCCGGTGGTGGTGATATCATCGATGACGATGATGTGCCGAGCGCGAACGCGCTCGGCATTTGCATAATATGCGCCGACTAAATTTTTAATTCGCTTCGTCCGGTTTTTTATCGATACCTGACTCGGAGTGTCTTTTGTTTTTGAAAGTGCGTGCGGATCGCATGTGAAAAGTGTATTTTCGGGCGCGTGTGTGATCGCGCGCGCAATTTCTTCACTTTGATTGAATCCACGACTTCGCATACGGCTCTTTGAAAGGGGAATCGGTACGATGAGAATTTTTTCTCCAGATTTATTCCCTCGAAACGGTGCATCATCCGCATACCATTCAAAGAGCGCTTCGAACACGAGCTTGCCATAGATATGTGCAATTTCTCTTGAACGCCCGTACTTCAAAAGACGCAAACTTTTTCGTATACTAGGATCTGGGTACGAAAAAAGCGCAAAGACCCCCGGATGTATCTCCTCAGGTGTATGTATGAACTTCGCAAGACATGATTCACAAAATCGGACGCTGGAACGTCCACAATGCAAGCATTCGGTCGGAAATAAAAAATCGAAAATAAAAAAACGCGCTCGTGCCACATGTTCAGAAATACGCTGTAAAAACATGCCCTCTATGATATACTAACGTAAGAGAAAAGAGTAAAGAGAAGAGATAAAAAATTTAACTTTTCTTCATTTCTGTATTCTCTTTAATCTCTTCTCTTGTATCCTTAATCTTCCCCATGTTCAATCCGCTCAAGAAATTATTTGGAAATACTTTTGTCGGCTCGCTCGAAGCGAGCGTCATTGGTATTGATATCGGCACCTCGTCGATCAAGATCATACAGATGAAACGGAAGGCGGGCAAAGCATTTCTTGAGACATACGGCTCGCTCGAACTCGGCCCGTACGCTGGTCTTGATATCGGTGCGATAACCAATCTTCCCGCAGAAACGATCGCGCAAGCACTCACAGATGTCATCCGTGAATCAGGAGCAACGACAAAGACCGGAGCGCTCGCGATGCCGTCCGCATCGAGCCTGCTCTTCTTGATCGAGCTTCCTGCCGGACTCGATGAAAAAACATTACCATCGGTCGTGCCGATCGAAGCGCGCAAATACATCCCCGTGCCGATCACTGAAGTGACGCTCGATTACATGGTCATTCCGAAAGATCCGCATGCTCTCATGCATAGAGAAGAAGCGTCCAATACGCCGGGCGCACCGCTTCCGCCTCCTCCCAAGACGGATATTTTGATCGTGGCAGTGCACAATGATACGATCGAACGATTCACGACGGTCGCGCAAAAAGCGGCCATCGAGACAGAATTTTTTGAGATCGAAGCATTCAGTTCTATTCGTTCGTCGTTCGGTAGAGAAAAGGGAACTGTACTGCTCGTCGATATGGGTGCGTCAAAGACAAAACTTTCCGTTGTTGAAGATGGTACGATCCGCAGTTTCCATGTTGTTAATCGGGGTGGTTTTGATATCACTTCTCTTATTGCAAATGCGCTCGCGATCCCGTTCATCAAAGCTGAAGAAATGAAGCGCACCTACGGGATCACCGGCGCCGGTGATCCGAAAGTCCTTGAGATCGTCCAAGCCTCGATCGAATATATTCTTTCTGAGATCAGGATCGTTGCTGAGACCTATGAAAGACGAAATGCAACGACACTCACAAAAGTCATTTTCACCGGCGGTGGTGCTACGATGAAAGGTTTCGACGCGTTCGCGCGCAGTGCATTCGGAGAAAAGACTGAGATCGTTCTTGCTACGCCGTTTGCAAAAACAGAAGCGCCTGCATTTCTTGAACCAGTACTCCGTTCGACTGGTCCGCTGTTTTCTGTTGCTGTCGGTGTCGCACTCCGAAAACTTGAACTCTAAAAAATACACAAATATATATTTATACAAAAAAGCGGAGCGCGCCGCAGGCGCGCTCCGCTTTTTTGTATTCCTCCAGTAGTGAGCGAGGGTCCCCAGGCGAAAACATTGCGGAGCATGTCGGTGCGAGCATAGAAAAAATGTAGCAACACTTTAGCGCGTTTTCGCTTGGGAGACCTGAGCGAGCCGTTTTCCCCCAACTGAGACTATGCAGTCTTTGTCGAGCATAGTACAATGGTATATAGCAATTCATGGAACCACAGTTTCAAACATCATTCATACCTAAAAAACCGGTTGTCGAAGATCGAGCGGGACAATCCCAGCCGGTGTCGGTACTCGTTTTTTTAGCAACGATCATTTTCTTTGCGGCACTTGTCGCGTCAGGTATTGTCGGTTTCAATAAAGCATCGATCGTACGGAGCATCAACGATGCGAACAAACAGTTGCAAGCAGCGAAAGATCGTTTCGAACAGCCGACCATCGACAAGCTCACGCTCGCAAGCCGTCGTTTGAATGCGAGCCAGGAAGTCCTCTCAAATCACATAACCATCGTGCCTGTCTTTCAGGCGATCCAAGATGCGACATTGAAATCGATCCAGTTTACTCGTTTTTCTGATGTTGCGACCAACGTCGGTGGTACGCCGAATGTCCAGATAAAGATGACCGGGCGTGCGGACAATTTTGAGGCGATCGCACAGCAGTCATTCAAGCTCACTGACAAGCTGACCGATAGTAAATATTTCCACGATCCTGTCTTTTCAAATTTTGTCATTGATGCACAAAAAAAGATCATCTTTGATCTCACCTTTTCAGTTGATCCGCATTATGTAAATTATGGCGAAGCACTCGCGCGTCTTGAAGCATCTCTTATTCCGGTCCCAACAGCTCCAACGACTACCCCAGAATCAGCTACTACTGGTACCACTACTGGATCCACGACGGGAGGTCCTGCTCCGGCTCCTACTACCAATACTAATTCCACTAGCGGTACTGCTGGTGCGCAAAATTAATTTATGCTTTTCCGCTACATCTTTCCAAGTGTCCTTGTTGCCATCGCTATTGTGCTCTTTTTCTCCTATATCCAACCGACCTATCACGCGATCGGCGAGCTCCGCATCAAACGAGCAGCCCAAGAGGAAGCGCTCGCAAATGTTAGACAATTGGATGAGACCATCAATCAACTCACTACGACGTATGATGCGATCAGTGAAGAAGACAGGACTCGTCTATTGAAGATGATGCCGGATGACGTGAACAATATTCCGCTCATTCTCGACACGCAAGGTGTTGCAAAACGATTCGGTCTTGTCGCACAGGATATAAAGTTCGATGTACCAAAAAGTACGACGAAGGGAGCGCAGAGCGCTTCAGCCGCAGTTGCTGGACAAAAAGATTACGGCATCTTCGATCTTGAATTTTCAGTCGCTTCGACGTATGGCAATTTCACTCAATTCTTGAATGAACTTGAGAAAAGCCTCCGCATCATCGACATAACATCAATAATCTTTTCAACGGACAAGATTTCTTCTGGTACCGGCATTTATAAATTTACGGTCAAAGTCAGAACTTACTGGCTCAAGAATTAAATTTATGTCAAAGATCATCAAAGCAGTCATCATCCTCATCGTCCTTGCCGCAATTGCTCTTGCGAGCTATGAGTTCGTCGTCAAACCCGGTGCAGTCGGAGTATCGCTCGGCGGGCTCACGACTTCCACAGGCGCTTCAAACATTGTGACTGCAGACCAAGATGTCGGTGGTGAATTCTTGCAGATGTTGCTCAACTTGAAAGCGATAAAATTGAACACTTCTATTTTTGATAACACCTCATATAAATCGCTCAAAGATTACACGGTCGTGCTTGAAGAGCCAAAAAATGTCGGACGCCCGAATCCATTTGCTCCTGTCGGACAAGATGTAGTTGTGCCACCGAAGCAGATTCCGGGCACGACTCGTTAATCATGTCCTTCAAAAATGATCTATGAGTTTTGTCGACGAACTTGTACAACAAGGCATAGTTTCTGATACTAAGCTTCCGCTTATCATAAAAGCGGCCAATGAGAAGTATGAAGGAGATATCGATCGAGCGCTCGTCGATGCTGGCATTTCTGAGAAGACGATCCTCGATGCTCGATCAAAATCGTTCGGTATTCCCTCCAAAAAAGTAGACCCGAAGTCGGTCTCTTTCGATGTACTCAAATATATTCCCGAAGACTCCGCTCGACATTATCGTTTCGTGCCACTCGCAATAAATGATGGCGTGCTCGAAGTCGGTATCGTTGATCCAGAAAATATCCAAGCGACCGATGCGCTCCGTTTTATTACAGCAAAGATGAATGTGCCGTTCCAATATTATCTGATCACCCAGACCGACTTCATGCTAGTGCTCAACAATTACAAAGGCCTTTCTGGCGAGGTTGACCAGGCGATGTCTGAGCTCGATTCTGAGATCGCGAATGCTGCTGAAGACAGTGTCG
>CALRFE010000025.1:8145-8419 GCA_943356425.1 Candidatus Nomurabacteria bacterium | reverse complement strand
CGGTCCGTTTCATTTTGTACCGAATAAAATTCTTACTGATTCAGGGCTAAATTTTGTCGTCCTTCCTATCGGAGAAGAGAAAGAATTATGAAAAGAGTATTTTTAATACATGGATATGGTGGAGAACCGAATGGCGGATGGCGACCATGGTTGATGGGCAAGCTTGCTCGAAAAGATATTTGGGCGTGCGCACTCGCGATGCCGATGGCTGGTGACCCCAAAAAAGATGCATGGATTGCAGAAATTACTCGGATGATCGGAACTCCTGATAAGG
>CALRFE010000025.1:0-8135 GCA_943356425.1 Candidatus Nomurabacteria bacterium | reverse complement strand
TTTCTTGTTGGACATTCGCGTGGAGTGCCTGCTATTTTGCATTATTTAGAAACATTGCCTGTAGGGGGGGGTATTGGTGGCGCGGTCCTTGTTTCTGGTCCGATACATGTTTTGTCTAAAGATAAATATCGTCCGATCGATCATTTTATGAATACACCGTTTGATTTTGGGAAAATTAAAAATGTCTGTGAAAAGTTTGTTGTCATTCATGGTGATAATGATGAAGCTGTTCCTTTTTCACATGGAGAAGAACTTTCAAAAGCATTTTTATGCAAACTCGTTCCAGTTCCTAATGGCGGACATCTCAACGGGTCCTCTGGCTGGTACGAACTTCCTGAAGCATTAGAATCGTTAACTGAAATGATTAAGTAATATGAAAAAATTTTACATCATTCATGGATGGGATGGATCACCCAGTGAGCCGATGCTCGCATGGATCGGAGAACAACTGAAACGCAAAGGATATGAAGTGCATCTACCGTCGATGCCTGACCCAGGTGTGCCGGTAATCGAAGCGTGGGTTTCAAGACTTATTGAAATTGCAGGGACTCCTGATTCTGAAAGCTATTTTATTGGTCACTCGATGGGTTGTCAGACAATTATGCGTTTTTTGGAAACACTTCCATTGGAAACCAAAGTCGGGGGAGCAGTTTTTATTGCAGGGTGGCTTAAACTAGAAAACCTTGAAAATGATGAAGTAACAGCTATCGCGAAGCCATGGCTTGAAACGTCGATAGATTTTGAAAAAGTAAAAAGTATTTGCCCGAATCTGAAAGTATTCCTTTCCGACAATGAACCATTTGGTTGTGTTGAGGAAAATAAAAAAATCTTTGAAGAAAAATTACAGGCAGATGTAGTTGTGCTCCACAACAAAGGACATTTTACAAAAGATGACGGAGTCACTGAACTTCCAGAAGCATTGAACGCAATCCTCAAGACAACCAATCCTCTTTAATCTTTTCTCTTTGCTTTTTCATCTCTCCCATGCATCACATCTATCACACCAATGCTTTAATACTCGCGAGCCGTACCAAAGGCGAGGCGAACAAATCATTTACGCTTTACACACGTGAGCTCGGGCTCGTGCGCGCGACTGCGCAGGGGATTCGCCATTTGCGTTCACGATTGCGCTATGTACTGCAAGATTATTCTTTTGCGAAAATAGATCTTGTTCGCGGAAAAGATATTTGGCGCGTGACGTCAGCATCAGGAAGTGAGCCATTTACATCGCTTCGCGCTGATCATGATTCATTCGTCGTGATGCACAACATGTTTCGTCTCATTGAACGGCTCTGCGATGGGGAAGAGGCGAACACTGAAATTTTTGATGACGTACTTTCTGCGTGCCAATTTCTCAATCGTGCCGATGTTGAAGCCAAGGAACGTGAAATTACCGAACTTTGTCTCGTGTTCCGAACACTTCATCATTTGGGCTACATCGGTACACCTGAAGCATTCGGGCATATTCTGTATGGCTCATTCGATACCAATGCATTTACACAGACTGAATTGCCTAAAAAATCCATATTGTTTGAGATCAATCGAGCGATTAGGGAGAGCCAGATGTAAGAAGAGCAAAGAGTAAAGAGAAGATATAAAAGAGCTACAAAAGCAAGGTATTCTCTTTACTCTCTTCTCTTTTATCCATTATCTTTTTCTGGTATAATCAGAAAATCATGGAATCAGAAGGACCAGCACGTGATCCGCTCGAAGATCTCGACCGAGAACTCTATAGTAAAAATGTAGACGGCATGCGTCGTCCGGATATCACACTTCCGAGACGCGGTTTTGATGCACCAAAAATGTGGGAGCATGTCGAGACGGTTAAAAATACGGTCAAGGATGTCTCAAAAAAAACATCCGTCTTCAAGAAATTTTTTGCCTTCTCGGTCATTTTTTTTGTCGCCGCGCTCTCGTTCGGCGCCTATATGTTCTTCGGTGGCGGGAATACTGTTTCATCGGATAATATCATCATCAATGTGCTCGGAAACGCATTTACTTCAGGCGGCGAAGAATTACCGCTTGAGATCGAGATCGCGAACAAAAATAATGTTGCATTCTCGTACACGAACCTGATCGTCGAATATCCGCGTGGTGACACGACTGATCCGAGCGCGGGAAGCATGGAACGAAAACAGATCGACACCGGCCCGCTTGGTGGTGGCGCTACACATACCGAACATGTGCCGATCACCTTGTTCGGACAAGAGGGAACGACCAAGGACGTGACACTGACACTCGAATATCGCGTCCAGGGCTCGAATGCGACATTTAAGAAGCAAAAAATATACACGGTCAATATCAATTCTGCGCCGATATCACTCTTGGTTGATGCTCCAAAGAACGTCAATCCGAATCAGCAGTTCACTTTCAAGATAAATGTCATTTCAAATGCGAAAAATAAACTTCCGAACATGCTCGTACATATCGATTACCCGACCGGTTTTCGTTTTGCAAAAGCTGATCCTTCACCGACCTATCTTTCAACCGCATGGAATATCGGCGATCTTGATCCAGGCCAATCAAAGGTGATTACGGTGAGCGGTTCACTTGCTGCCGCGCAAGGTGAGGAACGCTCATTCCGTATTTTTGCAGGAACTGCAAGCGACTCTGATCGCAATACGGTCGGCGTTGTCTTTAACTCCTTCTTGTATACCACTTTGATCGAACAGCCGTTCTTGAATGCAAAATTGACGATCAACGGCGACACTGCTGACACAGTGACGGTGTTTCCGAAGCAACAGATCCACGGAGAAATACACTGGTCAAATAATTTAGGAACGCCGATCCGTGACGCAGAGCTCAAAGTGAAGTTCTCTGGCGATGTGCTCAATCTCAGCAGTATTGTTCCAGCGCAAGGATTCTATAATTCAAATGATAAGACGATCACCTGGAATAAAGATACGTTCTCACAATTCGCGTCACTCGATCCGGGTGAATCAGGGACTGTCAGTTTCGCATTTGCATCGCTCCCGCTCCTTAAATCAGATCGCACGATATATGATAATCCGCAAATAACGGTCGGGGTCAGCATCAAAGGCCGTGCGCCTGAAGAAGGAGATATCGTAAAGAATGTCGATAATTTTGAACAAAAGATCGTAAAGATCGCGACCGATTTCCAGGTCACCGAACAGTCGCTCCGTAACTCTGGTCCATTTACGAATACCGGACCAATACCTCCGCGTGTTGGAGAAAAATCGACATATACGATCCTTTGGACGGCCTCAAGTTCAGCGAGCTCCGTCTCCGGCGCAGTTGCACGCGCCTCACTCCCGTCGTACGTGCATTTCATTGGAGCACCCAATCCATCTTCAGAAAATCTCGCGCTTGATCCGGCAACAGGGGAAGTCGTCTGGAAGATCGGTACTGTACAAAAAGGTACTGGATTCACGAGCGGACCGCGCCAAGTGTATTTCCAAGTCGAGATCACGCCATCATCATCACAAGTGGCAAGCGCTCCGATATTGGTGGGTGAATTGAAGGCGACCGGTACGGACAGTTATACGACCAAGACGCTCGATACCCGATACAATCAAGTGACGACGGCAACATTAAACGACAGCGGTTATTCACAAGAAATGGGTAAAGTGGTACAGTAAAAAGTCTAAAAACTAAATTCTAAATTCTAAAATCTAATGAAAGAAAATCAAGATAATTTAATGGAGAAAATAGTGAGTTTGTGTAAGCGCCGTGGATTTATTTTCCAAGGCTCGGAAATTTATGGCGGACTTGCGGGAACATTTGATCTTGGTCACTTGGGCGGGGAGCTCATCAACAATATCAAGCAATCATGGTGGAGAAAGTTCGTTGCTGAGCGGGAAGACATGTACGGCATAAAAGCTGCGATCTTGATGCGATCGGAAGTTTGGGAAGCATCCGGCCACGTCGCAGGATTTTCTGATCCGCTGACCGAGTGCACGAAATGTCAGCATCGTTTCCGTGCAGACCAGCTCACTGATACCAAAAAGTGTCCTGATTGTGGGGGGGAACTTTCAGCTCCTCGCCAATTCAATATGATGTCCAAGACGCAGATCGGCGCAGCAGAAGATTCATCCTCCACCGCATATCTTCGTCCTGAAACTGCTCAAGGAATATTCGTCAATTTCAAAAATACGATCGATGCGTATCACCCAAAAATCCCGTTCGGCATGGCGCAGATCGGAAAAGCATTTCGAAATGAGATCACACCGCGTGATTTTGTATTTCGTTCGCGTGAATTTGAACAGATGGAGATCGAGTATTTCGTCAAAGAATCCGAATGGGAAAAATCTTTTGAACATTTTCAAAAAGAAATGCTTTCATGGATGAGTGAACTGGGTATCGATATGGAAAAAGTGCACGAACTCGAGGTTCTCCCGGAAGATCGTGCGCATTATTCAAAGCGCACGGTTGATTTCGAATTCGACTATCCGTTCGGTAAAAAAGAATTGTTCGGTCTCGCATATCGTGGTAATTTCGACCTGACCAACCACAAACTTGATTACATGGATCCTGATACCAATGAACGTTTCGTGCCACATGTCATCGAACCATCATTTGGCGTCGAACGGGCATTTCTCGCGCTCATGCTCTCAGCGTACGCAGAAGACGGAGAAGGTGAAAATCTTCGCTCATATTTGAAATTCAAGCCGCATATCGCGCCGGTCATTTGTGCTGTTTCTCCGCTTCTCAAAAATAAACCCGAACTCGTCGCAAAAGCGCGTGAAGTGTATGCACTCCTCAAAAAGGAATTTGGTCGCGTCATGTTCGACGACAACGGCAACATCGGCAAGCGCTACCGTCGCCAAGACGAAATCGGTACACCATACTGTATTGTTATCGACTTTGATACGCTGGGAGAAAATCCAGATCTTCTCGACACCGTCACTCTGCGCGATCGCGATAGTGGCTCACAAGAACGTCTCAAAATTTCTGAACTTGTTTCAAAAATAAAAGCGCAGTTGTAAAAACCATGGATACATCGATGTCAGCAGATTCTGCCCTAGAGATCTATTCTTCTTTGGAACAACTAGGTATGCCTATATGGATAGATGGTGGTTGGGCGAAAGATGCCCTTATCGGGGAACAAACACGACCGCATCGCGATCTTGATTTTGCGGTAGAAAAGAAGCATTTACCTCGATTGATCGAACACTTTATTTCATTGGGTTACAGTGAAATCCCACGGCCTGAGGAAAATAAATGGGACATTGTCCTTGGAGACGAATATGGCCATGAGTTGGATATTCATTCATTTGAATTTGATGCGAAGGGCTCTGTTATAGACAAGCCCTATTGGGACGCATATGCGGTCGATGCTTTGAATGGCATCGGTCATATTCTTGGAATAGAAGTCCGCTGTGTGAATATTGATCATCTTTTGAAAACACTCGACGAAGGCAAGCGTGAGTTGCGCGAGAAAGATCGACATGACATCACACTTTTATTGAAAGTGAAAAACAGAAATTTGTAGTTGCCTAGGCCGTCTGTATTTATAGCGCATAGTGTAGTAGAGTATATCTTTATGAAATACAAAAAAACAACCCTCAAAAATGGACTCAAAGTAATTACGGTCCCCATGAAAGACAATCCCACAGTAACCGTCTTGGTGCTCGTTGAAACCGGCTCAAATTACGAAACGAAGCAAAAGAACGGTCTTTCGCACTTCTTGGAGCACATGTGTTTTAAGGGTACGACCAAGCGTCCGACCGCGCACATGATTGCGTCTGAACTCGACGCGCTCGGTTCGCAGTACAATGCATTTACCGGCCAAGAATACACGGGCTATTACGCAAAAGGGGACGCGAAGCACTTCAAAGACTTATTCGATATTGTTTCTGATATTTATTTGAATTCCACATTTCCTGAAGTTGAAATGCAAAAAGAAAAAGGTGTGATCGTGGAAGAAATAAATATGTACGAAGATATGCCACAACGACAGGTGCAAGATCTATTCACAAGTTTGCTCTATGGAGATCAGCCTGCTGGTTGGAATATTGCTGGTACGCGTGAAAATGTTCGCGCAATGACGCGCCAAGATTTCATCGAGTATCACAAAGAACATTATGTCCCAAAGGCAACAACCGTTGTCATTGCGGGAAAAGTTTCTGAGAAAATGATGCTTGCGGAAGCACGACGCGTGTTCGGTGCACTTCCGAAAAATAAAAAAAGCGGAATGCCAAAGACGGTTGAAAAACAAACTAAACCAGAAATTCTCATCAAACACAAAGTGACTGATCAGACACATTTTGTGCTCGGTTTTAGGACATTTAATATTTTCGACAAACGAAATTCTGCGCTTACTGTATTGGGAAGTGTCCTTTCTGGTGGCATGAGCTCACGTTTATTCCAAAAACTACGCGAAGATATGGGTGTCGCATATTATGTCCGTGCACATAATGATGCTTCGATCGATCACGGATTTTTTGAGATTGCCGCGGGTGTCGCGAATAATCGCGTAGAAGAAGTTGTCACTGAGATCTTGAAAGAATGTAAACGTCTCACGACTGAGCTCGTCGACAAAAAAGAACTTTCAAAGGTTAAGGAATATCTTGCTGGCAACATGAAGCTCGAACTCGAATCATCAGATGCATTTGCACAATTTTTTGGTGGACAAGAAGTCATGAAGCATAAGATCGAATCGCCTGAAGCGATTGAGAGGAAAATTAGAAAAGTGACTGCTCTCGACATCAAGCACGTCGCGAGTGAAATATTCAAGAGCAATGGATTAAACCTTGCAATCATTGGTCCGTTCGAAGACAAGACGTCTTTCGCAAAGATCCTCAAAATCTAGCTTTGTGCTATACTTTCTGTAATGGAGCGAACGCCTAAAAAAGAATACGTTTCGATCTCAAACGGGACAATTCTCCGCGTCATGCTTTTTATCGTGCTCGCGATTGTGCTTTTTATGTTGCGCGATCTTGTGCTCGTACTTTTGACCTCGATCGTCATTGCATCATTCTCTGAGTCAGCGGTCCAGAAATTCCGCAAATGGAAAATTCCGCGCAGTGTCACCGTCATCGGCGTGTATCTTCTGACAATCGGATCACTCGTCGCGATCTTTTATGTTTTTGCGCCGATCTTTGCAGATGAAATAACAAAACTTGTTACAGTGCTCGCGGACTATATCCCAAAAGGAAGTATCCTTCAAAATTTGAGTGGCGATACCATTTCAAACACAAAGACAGTCGTTACGAGCATCTCTCAAAATGCGACCGTACCAGAACTCATCAATAATGTGCAATCGCTCGTCTCCGGAGTCTCCGGCGGGTTCTTGAATACGACGAGTTTCATTTTCGGGGGAGTATTCAACGTCGTCCTGATCATGGTCATCTCGTTCTATCTTTCGATGCAGGAGCGCGGTATTGAAAATTTTTTGCGCATTGTAACACCTGCAAAAAACGAAGCATATGCGATCGATCTTTGGCGACGCACAGAAAGAAAGATCGGGCTCTGGATCCAAGGACAGCTCCTTCTCGGTGCGCTCATCGGTGTTCTCATCTATCTCGGGCTTCTCCTCTTTAATGTGCCGTACGCACTCGTTACTGCGCTTCTTGCCGCGATATTCGAACTCATCCCCTTTGGACTCATCCTTGCGATCATACCAGCGCTCGGTTTCGCCTACATCGGCGGAGGATTTGTCGTTGCTATCAAAGTGCTCGGTCTCTATGTCGTCGTACAGCAATTTGAAAACTATCTCATTGCACCGCTCATCGTGAAAAAAGTCATCGGTATTTCGCCACTCGTCGTCATCCTCTCGCTTTTGGTGGGCTTCCAGCTTGCTGGATTTTGGGGTATTATCTTGGCTATTCCGGTTGCAGTGTGCCTGCTTGAGATGTTGGACGATATGGAAAAGAAGAAATATACCGAAATTTCTGCGTGATGATCTGAAAGAGAAAATTGTTATTAATAAAATTTATTGAGCATCGAATGTACGTGCCATCGTTCCGAAATTGTCCGTAGAGAATCGACAATTTCAGACACCTTTCTACGTTCGCTTCGCTCATGAGAAAATCTGTCGTGAAATCGTTTTATATTACCACAACACTTCCATACGTAAACGCACCGCTTCATATGGGGCATGCGCTCGAACTCGTGCGCACCGACACGATCGCGCGGTACAAAAAACTCGTCGGGTATGATGTATTTTTTAATAC
>CALRFE010000024.1 GCA_943356425.1 Candidatus Nomurabacteria bacterium | reverse complement strand
CCCCGCCTGCATCGGCGAAGGTAACCGTGCCGGCATTACCCGTGATGGTGGTCTGGTCACCGGTGTTGGTACCGGAAACTGATGAAGCACCAGCACCGAGTGTGAGGACAGATGTGTTGGCAGCGTTACCGACAATGGTGACGGTTCCCGTGTTGATGGTGAGACCAGTGGACAGTGTTGCATTCGTGACCGTGCCTGCATTACCGGTAACTGATCCGGTGATAGGGTTCGTGACGGTCAAGTTCGCAAGGGTGCCGACGGAGGTAAGTGACGATGCAAGGACGTTTGCCGCCAGTGTCGCACCCGTCAATGTACCAGCAGCTGCGGTGACGGTGATGTTCGCCGATCCATCAAATGAGGTGCCGTTGATCGTGCGCGCCGTTGCAAGTGCGGTTGCGGTGGTTGCATTACCGGAGAGTGCACCACTGAAGGTGGTGGTCGCAAGGGTGCCGTTTGATGCATCGTACGTGAGTGCGCCATCAGTCTTTGGAGCAAGTGATCCAGTTGCAGAATCGTAGATGCCGATGAATGAGGTTGCGTCAGTGGAATCAACGACGGTGACCGTTGATGCAAGTGTTGCAAGATCAACGGTGATCGAGTTTGGAATATCTGCATCGACGAGTGAGGCACAGGTGAGATTGCCGTTGGCTGCGATGGTGGTTGCAAAGGTGTTGGCACCACAATCAGTTGGGTTTGCAGCAAGTGCAGATGCGGTGCCTGCATTACCGGAAACATTTCCGGTGACATCTCCGGTGACATCTCCGGTCAATGCACCGATGAAGGTCGTCGTGGTGAGTGCGTCAGTGGTTGCGTTGTAGGTGAGGCCTGCATCGGTTGCGGGAGCAAGTGATCCGGTTGCGGAGGTGCCGAGTGCAAGGAAGGTGGTCGTGTCCCCGCCTGCATCGGCGAAGGTAACCGTGCCGGCATTACCCGTGATGGTGGTCTGGTCACCGGTGTTGGTACCGGAAGTATTCCCTATAACGATCTTTTCTGCATCAGTTACATAATTGTCATCAGAACCAAGCGCAGGAGCGTAGATTCCTGACGAAGTGAAGGCGGCTGAACCGAGCGTACCACCTGTTCCAATATTTAACGTTGATCCATCAGTACCAGTAAAGGTGAGCGTGTTCGATGCTGTGAGCGTCTTGCCGTTTGCGATCGTAAGCGTACCCGTCGATGATGTCATCGTAAGTCCGTTGACCGAGGTCGCAGTCGCAACACCGAGTGTTGGTGTTGTGAATGTCGGCGAAGTCGCAAAAACGAGCGCACCACTTCCCGTCTCGTCGGAGAGAACACCGGCAAGTTGCGCAGAAGTTGTCGCAGCAAATTGAGACAGCGGATTTGCAACGAGCGCATCACCACCACCGATCGTCGTCCAAGACAGGACACCATTGCCGTCTGTCTGCAAAAATTGGTTTGCGGTTCCATCATCGGTCGGAAGCGTGAGTGCATACGAAGTAGATGTCACACCTGATTGAAGTGTGACCGTATTACTGTTGGTAGAATTTTTTAAATTAATAGCTCCCGTTGTTGCTGAAGCTGTTCCCAGCGTAAGACCACCCGCATTTATCGCACCAGCGAGATTGAGTGCGCCCGAATTTAAAACGGGAATCTGACTGCCGGTCGGAGTTTGTGATGGAGTAAATCCGCCGACTGTTTTTGAGTTGATCGCATATCCGGCAGAGACAACTCTTTGGCGAGGGCTCAGGTTTTCAAACGAACTTACTGACACACATGAACCACCAGAAGAATTCGCAACTTCAATATTCAAATATACTTCATCAGTACTCTCAAAATCAAAATCAAGCGCATCTCCGCCAGCAGAAGTATCACCGATGTCCGCATTGAGCACACCATTTTTTACATTTACCGTCATCTTCGACGGCGTACTTGCAGGCCATATGCGCGTACCGCTGCCGACGGTAGTATTGTCATACAAAGAAAAACGGAAACAATAGTTCGTACCCGAAGAACCGCCGAGTAGATTGCCGGATGAATCAAGAAGTCTTCCTTGATGATGCAAGAGTGCAGGTGAACCAGTTACTGCAAAAACATCAGTAGTAAATAAAAATGACAACAGCAAAAAGACCACGATTACACGTGTGCTGTTTTTTGGGGAATAAAATTTTTGTAGAATTTTCTTGACCAAAGAATATATCGTTTATTGTTGAGGTAAAACACTCACCAACATAATATATTATATGATATAAACACAACAAAAACAACAAAAAATGTGGACTAATATTGAGGATTTCGAGCCATTGGTCAAAACAAAAAGACGGACCTCGTATTCCGTCTTATCCAGACCTATGTGCTACCTCAAATAGCAGTTTACCGGAGCAATGTATCGGCGATTTTGTACGCCTCACCCGCACCCATGGTCACCAAAACATCTTGTTCGCCAAGCTTCATGCTTTCGATATATTTTTCTGCTTCATCAAAATTTAAAAAGGCCTGAATATCACCCGCGCGATGCGCATGGATCGCAGCACTTAATTTTTCAGAAGATACTTCTGGATCCGGTGCTTCGCGAGCAAAGTAAATCGGAAGTAAAAGGACGGTATCTGCTTCGTCAAAACACGTCACGAATTCATCGAAGAGCGCTTTCGTTCGGCTGTACAGATGCGGTTGAAAAAGTATCGTAATTTTTTTCTCACCTTTCGGATATATTTCGCGGAGACCTTGTAAACTCGCACGGACTTCGGTCGGATGGTGAGCGTAATCGTCGTAGACGATTACGCCTGACGCAGTCGTCCCTTTTTTCTCAAGACGGCGCGCTGCTCCTTGAAACTTTTGCAATGCACTTTGAGCTTCGAGTATGTCAATCTTCAAAACAGCAGCAACTGCGATCGCGCACGCAGCATCAAGGCGATTATGCACTCCGAGCACATGGAGCGCGGGTACATCCTTAAGATATGCCATATAATCAACGATTTTAATGGTCTTTTCAGCAAGTATTGGCGCAAGCACTGGATCATTTGGATTACAAATGACCACTGCATCGGTCTGATCAACGAGCTCCCCAAAAGCTTTTTGGATCTCGGAAAGATCTTTGTAGTAGTCGAGGTGATCTGCTTCGATATTCGTAATGACCAAAATTTTCGGCTTAATATTCAAGAATGAGCGCTCATATTCGCACGCCTCAACGACAAAATATTCACTTCGTCCGATGATCAAATTTGACTGCTGTTCTTTGAGAATACTACCGACAATGACCGACGGATCATGACGTGTTTCAATCAAAATTTTTGCAATCATCGATGTCGTCGTTGTCTTGCCGTGCGTGCCTGAAACTGCGATCGTGTATTTCCCTTCCGTCACGATCGCGAGCATTTCAGGATAGCTTTTGAATGGAATACCGGAATTTTTAATTGCTTCGAGGAGTTTCGGTTCGTAGTGTCCGATCGCGATCGTGTACACGATGAGCTCCGTTTCTTTTGGAATGAGCGTAAAATCTTGACCAATAGTAATTTTTGCGCCGAGTAATTTGAGCTCATGTGTTATGTTATTTTCTGCAATGTCCGAACCGAAAATCCTCTTGCCATCAAGCAATAACATCCGCGCGATCGCCGAAATGCCGATGCCACCAATACCGACAAAAAAGACATTTTTTATTTTCGAGAGATCGAGGTCCATATGCTTATTGTAGTGTTTCTAAAAGGGTTTTTTTACTTTCTTCAATCGAAAAATTACTGGTGTCTATAATTATAGCACCTCGATTGGTTGCTTCGTTTCTTAAATATTTTGCCCAATTAAACATATCAGGATTAGCAAGTTCGGGATGACCACGTTTTATTAATCTTTTTGTCCTTTCCATATCAGAACAATCAAATAAAATAATTACATACTCATTAACTCCATTTTGCTTACAAGCTTCATCAATAAAAGAAATCCGCATTTGACCATCTAGAATAGTAGGTGTCTGATCTAAATATTTTTCTTTCATTTCTTTAACCCAAAAGAGGATCATGGATTTTTGCCAATTTTCACCACTACCATATTGCTTTTCCATTTCTTCACCAGAAGGAACACCGACGCTATCAAAATAACAAAAGGCAAAGTTTTTTTTATTTTCCTCTTCCAATAACTTCAAGGTTGTAGTTTTTCCTGACCCAGAAGCTCCAGTGATGAAATATATTTTGTTCATGATTATTTCAATCCCTTAATTATTTTTACAAACTGGTCATTTCGGTCATATTCGTTTACAAAAAGTCCGAATGAAGCGAACGTTGGAGAAAACAATATAATGTCGCCTTTTTTTGCAACTGCAAGCGCTTTAGAAACCGCATCCTTTAAATCCTTTGCAAAAACAGGTTTTAGGTTATAGTTTTTAGCTTTTAGCTTTTCACTTCCAGTTCCTGGTAATAAAATGATTTCTTTCGTGTACTTTGGCAACATTCTTATAAGTGGCTTCATATCAAGTCCTTTGTCAGCTCCGCCCATGATGAGAATAACATTTGACTTTTGACCTTTAACTTTTGACTCAAATGCTTTGAGCGCAGCAATCGTCGCTTCCGGAGTTGTAGAATTGTTATCGTTATAAATTTTTATTCCTTTATACGTACGGAGCAATTCCAATCTGCCCTCGACTGCTTTGAAAGATTCAACGCCTTTTTTAATGAGAGGAAGTGGGATTGTAAGCGCACGTGCGACTGCAACGGCAAGTGCAACGTTTTCGCGATTATGTTCTCCCGGCAACGGGATTTTCCACGATTTTGGAATATCATTTTTACTTGGAATGATCTGCGCGCTAATTCTTTGGAGGACTTTTTTTGCAACTTGTTCGCCAAGAATTGTGATGTCCCCTTTTTTCTGATATTTGTAGATGGCGCTCTTATCGAAGAAATATTCCTTGCGTGATGGATAATAATTCATATGATCGTCCATGAAATTCGTAAAAACCGCGATATGTGGAGAAATTTTCGCATCATGAAATCCTTGCAATTGCCACGAAGAAAGTTCAAGAACGACGATATCGCCTGTTTTTATTTTCTTCAAAAGTTCGAGTGTCGCAACACCGCGAATATTACCGGCAAGGTGTGTCCTTCTTTTAGCCACTTTTAAAATATGATGCACCAGTGTCGCAGTTGTTGTCTTTCCGCGTGTACCGGTTACGCCAATTATCGTGACGTTTGGAGCGAATTCGACGAACAGTTCATCGTCCATACGGATCGGAATATGGTGCATTCGCGCATGCGCTATATAAGGAGAATCGAGCGGTACGCCTTGCGCTTTCAAAACAAAATCGCAATTCTCAAAATCTTCAAATTCGTGTTTTCCTAGAACAAATTTTATATTCTTATATTTTTTTAAGAGAGCAACAGACGAAGCAAGTTGCTCTCTGGTCTTGCGATCAGTGATCGTAAGCTGCGCACCATATTCTGCTAAAAACCGTGCATCACCGAGCCCTTTGCCTAAAAGACCAAGTCCCATGATGGTGATTTTTTTTCCTTTGAAATATTCTTTATACCCTCGCATATTATTTATTGCGCAGTGCGCGATGCGATTTATAGAAGAAATAACCAATGACAGCAACTGTTACGACTGGTGAAAGAAATTCAGGGATGTGCACGCCGAATGCATCGAGTGTCATGATAAGACCAAGACAGAGCACTGAATACATCGCGCCGTTCTTGAGGTAGACATATTTCTTGATACGGCTGACATTTCCCATAGTGAGCTGCCGGACGAGCAAGGCACCGAATCCATTACCGATGATGATGAGCGGAACTGAGAGTGTGAACGCAAACGAACCGAGCACTGAATCGATCGAAAAAATGCCATCGATCACTTCGAGATAGAGCAGTTTTGAAATATCGGATCGGCGTGTGTCGAGCAATTTCTTTTCGCTCTCTTCTGCATTTTTTTTGAAACCATGCGTGATGAAAAATGCCGTTGAACCGATGAGCGCAGCAAAGGCGAGCATGTCATCGATCTTGATGGCGAACCATGCGATCAGAAGAATGAGAATGGAGGCAGTTGCATAAAACCAAACACCTTGGCGCATGAAAAATCGCTCAGCGACGGGAAGTCCGAAATGTTTTTCCTCCATGAAGAGCCAGTGAAAAAATAGGAGGAGTAAAAATACGCCACCTGCGATCAAGAGAAGCGGTGCGGATCGTTCAACAGATGCGAGCACTGATGGATCATTTGAAAATGTTGCGGTCAGTGCGCCGATCGGACCAAGCGATGGATTGACGATAAAGACGATCGCCCATGGCAGAAGTCCACGAATGAGAAATACAGCAATAAAAAGTCCCCACGTCAAGAACCAGCGGCGAGCCCGAGCGCCCATCGTCGTCAAGACTTCAGCATTGATGATCGCATTATCAACAGAAGAAACGGTCTCAAAGACAGAAAGACCTACAATTGTTATGACTGCTCCGAAAAACATAGGATTATTGTACTATAGATTTTGATAATAATTGAGCGTGCGTGCCGGCAACATATCCGGTCGTCCAACAGATCTGCAAGCTATATCCGCCCGTCGGTCGGTCAAAATCAAGCACATCGCCGACCAAAAAAAGATTCGGAAACAATTTGGATTGCATTGTTTTAAAATCAACTTCGCGCAAATCTACTCCCCCGCCTGAAATGACCGCTTTGTCGAGACCGAGCAAGTGAGTCGGATTCGCAGAAAGACCTTTTAAAAGTTTTCCGACCGCTTTCCGCGCGTCGCGAGAAATAGCATTTACCGATATCTCTCCGTCAATTTTTGTTGAAAGGATGAGTGTCTGTGCAAGTTTTGGAGGAACGATACTATCAAAAACATTTTTCCATTTTTTGTTCTGATTTTCTCTGATAATTTTTTCAATATGCCGATCGAGCGTTCCGAGATCCATCTTGGGAAAAAGATCGATCAAGAGAGAAATTTTTTCTCGATACTTCAGGCGCTCGCCGATGCTTGCTGCCATATTCAAGATGAGCGGACCCGAGAGCCCGAAATGGGTGAACAATATTTTTCCTGTTTGTTCTTCTACTTTTTCGCCATTTGCAATAAGCGCCACTTTTGCTTCTTTAAAAGAAGTTCCTTGTGCTTTTTTTATCCATGAATCTGAAACGGCGACCGGCACGAGCGCGCCAGCGCTATCCTTAATCGTATGACCGATTTTTGAAAGCCACGTAAAGCCTTCGCCTGTTGAACCAGTTTCGGGATGTGATTTTCCGCCAGTCGCAAGTATATAGGAGTCCCCTGTGTAGTTGCCACTCGCCGTCTGTACGCCGGTAATGCGTCCATTTCGGTGAGAAAATCCGGTAACACGCGATCGCACGCAGGTAATGACCTTCCCTTTCTTCATATACTCGAGACACATGTTCCAGATAGTTTCCGCTCGTTCGGTCTTTGGAAAAATACGTTTCCCTTCTTCTTCGATGGTCTGGATCCCATGAACATCTAAAAAAGAGAACGTATCCCGAACGCCAAATTGTGAAAGTGGGGAAAATAAAAAAGCCCCTTTCTTCCCATATTTTTTAGTCAGTGCATGGACATCAGTTTCGCCGTTCATGACGTTACAACGGCCCCCGCCGGTGATGAGCAGTTTTTTGCCGAGCTTCTCATTTTTTTCCAAAAGCAGAACACGCGCGCCGCCTTCGGCAGCGCGCCCTGCAGCCATCATCCCTGCAGGACCACCGCCTACGACGATAACATCAAACGAGGTGTCTTTTATATTAGGCGATAGAAATGGTGCTTTGATCTTTTTTTTCATGTTGAGACAGTTCGTCAGCATTATGCGCCAACTGCTTATAGACATACACCATTCCAAAGAGTGTGATCGGGACAGTCACCAAAAGTCCGATCAGAAAAAGCGCAGCGCCGACAAGATTGAAGATGCCGGCCAAAAGGACAAAGGCAAAAAAAGTCACACTGTTGCCTTTCGTGAGTTGCCAACTTCTCTTGAGCGCAGCAATGGTCTTCTTATTTTCGGCGACGATGACATATGCCATCAATTTCAGCCGGGTCATAAAAAAAACACCGACAGCGAGGATCGCGACACCGATCGTGAACGGAAAAAATAGATGGCCATGGGTATCGGCATAGTAGATAAGAAGAAATGCCGGAATGATGCAGAGGACACCGAACGCGATCACCAAAAAGATGATCGCAAAAAAATATCTGAAGAAAAGATGGCGAACAGCAAAAAGATCCTTGAAAGAAATTTTTTCATCCTTTTCAAGCGCAAAGACCATATGGATCAATCCGAGCATAAGAACGAGCTCTATGATCGTCCCGGCAGCATTAAAAAGATGTGACGCAAGAGGCGCAGAAACTTCTGTTCCTTTTATGATGATGCCGAAAAATATGATGACAAATCCAAAAAAGCCGAGCGACGGAAAGAGCGCTGTGCCGTGTTTTTTGAACATCAGATAGCCGTGCGAAAATGCTTCAGGTATTGAAAGTTCTTTATCCATACGGGGCCAGTATAGCACGTTTTGTGGCTATTTTCGAGGAAAAATGAGCAATTTTGTCGGAGATTTTGTCAGAGCTTTTGGACCATTCTTTCCGATACAATACGTATCTTCAATGCGAATGCCGAGCTTGTTCGGTATATATATTCCGGGTTCGATAGTGATCGCCATTCCCTCTTTGAAAATATCTTTTTCGCGCTTGAAATACATGCGTGGCAGTTCATGAATACGACGACCGACGCCGTGACCAAGTGTGTGAATAAAATATTTTTTATAGCTGCCGAGT
>CALRFE010000023.1 GCA_943356425.1 Candidatus Nomurabacteria bacterium | reverse complement strand
CAGCTTTCTTCTGAAAGCTGGACAGTTTTTTATTGTCGATAATTTGCCTTTTCGCCCATATATGCTATACTCGTTTCCATGGTTATACGAATGCGACATACGCGCTCCCATACGGCAAACCGCCGCTCACACCACGCTCTCAAAGCTCGTTCTTTTGGCGTGTGTTCAAATTGCGGTGCAAAGCGATTGACGCACACCGTCTGCAACGCTTGCGGTTATTACCGCGGACGCAAAGTCATCGATATGGTAAGCAAAGTAGAAAAGAAACAAACAAAACAAAAAACAAAAGCAGCAAAGTAGTTCTTTAGTGGTAGTTGATACCCATCTCGGGTACAATCTTTTAAACAATCAATATGGCAAACAGACATCTCTCGCGGTCTATCGTTCTCCAAACGCTCTTCGAGTGGGATTTCAAAGGCAAAACCGAATCATCCGTCGGTGATATTCTTGCACGCAATGCAGAAGAATTTGGTCCAGGTCTTGATGATACGCCATTCATGGAAATGATCCTTACCAACGTCGTCAAAAAACAGGCGATCATCGATGAGGTCATTACCAAAGCGGCGCCCGAGTGGCCGATCGAGAAGATCAATGTTGTCGATAGAAATATCTTGCGCATGGGACTCGCCGAGCTCTTGTTCGGTGATTACAATCAAGTACCACCAAAAGTTTCGATCAATGAAGCGATCGAACTTGCAAAAACATTTGGTGGAGAAAATTCGAGCAAGTTCATCAACGGTGTCTTGGGCGCGGTCTACAAAGAATTGGGCGAGCCGGGCAAAGATCAGAAATCAAAGCGCCAGATGAAGGCAGAACCGCTCGATATCACTAAACTGCCGATCGAACGAAAGGCCGGTGCTGTGGTATATGCTGAACATGAAGGACAGTTCTACCTTGCAATGGTGCACGATGTCTTCGGATACTGGACGCTCTCAAAAGGCGGAATCGAAGAAGGCGAGAATGCAGAACAAGGTGCATGCCGCGAACTCAAAGAAGAGATCGGACTTGATATCACCATTAAAGAAAAATTGGGTGAGAGTGAATACATTGCATCGCACCCGACGCAAGGAAAGATCCGCAAACAAGTCACATTTTTTTTGGCGACGGCACCATTTGTACCGCTCGTCCTTGAAAGTTCTGGTGGACTTGATGGCGCAAAGTGGTTCACGCTCGGTGAGGTCGCGGACTTAAAGATGTACGATGACGTGACTTCACTCATTGCAAAATCAATTTCAATAATTACCAAGTAATTAGGTTTTAGTTTTTAGGTTACAGGTTATAGTATTTAAGCTATCACCTATAACCTAACACCTGTAACCTCCCCCTATATGGTGGATTTCAGCGAATTTGAGAAGAAAATTAAAATACCGTTCAAAGACAAAGACCTCTTGACCCAGGCCTTTATTCACCGTTCGTACATCAATGAAAATCCAAAGAGTCCGCTCTCGCACAATGAACGCCTCGAATATTTGGGCGACGCCGTGCTTGAACTTATCGTTACCGATTATCTCTATAAAAAATATCCACATTCTCCAGAAGGCGAATTGACCGCGTATCGTTCTGCACTCGTGAACGCGAACATCATTGCCGAAGTTGCAGGCGAGCTCGGTGTTAACGATTACATGCTTCTCTCAAAAGGCGAGGCAAAGGACATCGGTAAGGCGCGACAATATATTTTGGCGAATGCATACGAAGCGATCGTCGGCGCGATCTATCTCGACCAAGGATACGATGCGGCAAAAATGTTCATCACCGACTTCTTGCTCGACAAGACCGATGACATCGTCTCAAACAAGCTCTGGCAGGATGCAAAAAGCTTGATTCAAGAAAAAGCACAGGAATATGTTTCCATCACACCATCATACAAAGTCATGCATGAATCAGGACCCGATCACGACAAGCGCTTTACCGTCGGACTCTATTTGAAAGACGAACTCGTCGCCGAAGGAAAAGGGAAGTCAAAACAAGAAGCCGAACAAAAAGCCGCACAAGAAGCATTGAAGGCGAAGAAGTGGGACAAATAGATCAGGTTTCAGGTGACAGGTGTCAGATTTTAGCTTAAAGACAAAATACAATCGAGGGCTGATTTAGCGGAGCTAAATCAGCCCTCGATGTTTTCTTGGTAAGAGCCAAATCCTCCTGTATAATAAAGCCTATAAACAATATGACCCTGAAACGAATCGAACTTGCTGGTTTTAAATCTTTTGCGAAAAAAACGACGCTTGAATTCAACACGCCCGTGACGGCGATTGTCGGTCCCAACGGTTCGGGAAAATCAAACGTTGTCGAAGCGATCCGCTTCGTACTTGGCGAACAATCAATCAAATCGCTCCGCGGAAAAGCAGGAGTCGATTTGATATTCAAAGGATCAAAGGCACTCTCATCACTTTCGCGCGCAGGCGTGACCATCGTATTTGATAATCGCGATAAAATTTTTACTTTTGGCGGGAGCGACCAGAAAAATGTCTCACTTGATTTTGACGAAGTCAGCCTTTCTCGCGAAGTGTATTCCGACGGCGCGAACAAATATCTCATCAACAATACCGAAGTCAGATTGAAAGACATCGTCGAGCTCCTCGGTTCAGTGCACATCGGTTCGTCCGGTCACCACATCATTTCACAAGGTGAAGCAGATCGTATTTTGTCAGCGAATGCAAAAGATCGTCGTGCGATGATCGAAGATGCGCTCGGACTCAAAGTGTATCAATACAAGATCCGCGAGAGCGAAAAGAAATTGGAAAAGACCGAACAGAACATGAAAGAAGTGCAATCACTCCGTCGTGAGATCGCACCGCACATCGGCTTCTTAAAGAAGCAAGTCGAGAAGCTCGAAAAGGCGCGTGAGATGCGTACTGAACTTGTCGGACTCTACACCAATTATTTCGGCAAAGAACTTTCATATGTTCGTCTTGAAAAAGCGCGATTGCATCAAGAAAAACAAAAAGAGCAGGCGGCGCTCTCTGATCTTTCGCATAAGGTCGGAAAATTGGAAGCGGGACGCACTGAGACAACGAACATTGAAGACCCGAACATTCTCAACAAAGAAGATGCATTGAAAAAGCTCGCCGAGAGTCGCGACGAACTTTCTCGCAAGCTCGGACGTCTTGAAGGTTCGATTGATGCGCTTACCCGACCTCGCGCGATGCTCAAAAAAGAAGATACGGGCAAGCAATTTGTCAGGCTCTATGATATTGAAGAAATGATCCATTCGATCGATGGTACGATCGCGAGTGCACTTGACTCGAATAATTTGATGACCGTCGTTGAGACATTGAAAACGATCCGTACCTCGCTCAAATCTTTTGTTGAAAAACAAAAAGGAACATCATCCCAATCCACTGATGAACAAGAAATGGAAGAACCAGAAGAACTCAAAGAATTAAAAAACGCACTTGCACCGATCAAAACAGAACTTTCGAATATTGATCAAAAAACTGAGAGCGTTCGGAAAGAAATCGACGCGCTCCGTCTCGCGCGATCAAACGCTGAAGCAAATCGTCGCAATAATGAGCGCGAATATTATGAATTAGTAGCAAAACGTTCCGAATACGAAGGTGCACTCCGCATGCTCTCGATGCAGGCCGAAGTGCTCACTAAGACCGAGACCGATCTCGCCGAGGAGATCAAAGAAGCGATCGTCTTGGTCGGACGTGAAGGAATTGTGACTGATGACAAGCTCTTTACTAAAGATACGATCGGTGCACGCAGTGAGCAGGAAGATCTCCGTAAAAAGATAGAACGTATCAAGATCAAACTTGAAGATTCTGGTGGGATCGGTGGTAATGATGTGCTCAAAGAATATGACGAAGTCACGACACGTGATCAGTTTTTGGCGCGCGAGCTCATCGATCTTGCAGATAGTATCAAAGAGCTCCGTGCGCTCATCCGCGATCTCAAATTCAAGCTCGATACGGAATTCAAAGAGGGAATTGAAAAGATCAACAAACAGTTCCGTGATTTCTTTGCGCTCATGTTCGGTGGCGGTAGCGCGTTCCTTTCCGTCGTAGTAGAACATAAACGTCCATCAAAGGAAAATGATGAAGAAGAAATTTCTTCTCTAGTAGAGGAAGATCTACAATTTGAACGGGGAATTGAGATCAATGTTTCTTTGCCGCACAAAAAAGTGAAAGATCTGCACATGCTCTCCGGTGGTGAGCGTTCACTCACTTCGATCGCGCTCCTTTTTGCAATGTCACAAGTCAATCCTCCTCCATTCCTCGTGCTCGATGAGACCGACGCCGCGCTCGATGAGGCGAATAGTCGTAAATATGGAAATATGATCGAAAGCCTTTCAAAATATTCTCAACTCGTCGTCGTTACACATAATCGTGAGACGATGTCGCGCGCGCAAGTGCTCTATGGTGTCACGATCGGCGCAGACGGTGGATCAAAGTTGCTCTCGATAAAATTTGACGAAGCAGTACAGATAGCAAAGTGAAAGGCGCTCGCCTGGCATTTGTTTGAAACACGAAAAAATCCTGCTGGATTTTTTCTCCGTACGTCGCCGTCGCTCCTTCCGAGGTTTCAAACAAATGCCAGGCTCGCTTTCGTGGAAAATGCGCGTCCTTCTTTACAAGAAGGATTTTTTGCGTTATAGTGAGATCCAATTTTTCACACCTTAAAATTTAAAACACCATGCAATTAAAAATCCTAGCCGCCCTCCTGTTCTTCATCGTTTTTGCCGAACAAGAATCCTGCCTTGAACAAAAACAAAAAACTCCTGCCGGTGCTGCAAGCGGCGCAATGATGACCGAAACAAAAGCCATCACTCATTCAAGTGAAGCATCACTTGCCTCGTTTTCTGAACCACGGTCAACCATTTTGGTCGTCGCATCTTTTTGGTTCATACTGCTCGCATTTATCCCCGCATTTCTCTTGACCTTTTTCCCGAAGATCGGAGTACGGATATTCGTAAAGAATTACCGAGGCATGTTCACCGCATCGTGAAATAATGAAATAGTAAATAAAAAAATCCTCTTCATTGCGAAGAGGATTTTTTTATTTACTTCACTAAGGTGTATTCGATCAATCGTTTACCAAGGTCCGCATTCTTCACGCGGACAGTCACGCGGTCGCCCAAGCGGTAGCGTTTTTTTGTTTTTTTGCCGGTGAGCGTGAGCGCTCGTTCATCAAAGACATAAAAATCATCTCCGATATCGCGGATCCGCACCATGCCTTCACTTTTCGTCTTCCGTTCTTCGACATAGAGACCCCATTCAGTAACACCAGTCACGAGCCCTTCAAATTCTTTTCCGATGCGCGAACCCATATACTCGACTTGCTTGTATTTCACTGATGCGCGTTCAGCATCTTGTGCGCTCTTTTCACGGTCCGAAGTGAAGCGAGAAATTTCCTCAAATTCGTGGAGCGCTTTTTGTGTTGGATCAATATTGTGGAGATATGAAAAAAGCAGACGATGTACGGCGACGTCGGGATAGCGCCTGATCGGCGAGGTGAAATGCGTGTATGATTCGAAACCCAAACCGAAGTGCCCAATATTTTTTGTAGAATAGATCGCCTTTGCCATCGAGCGGATGATCGCCGTCTGTACCGTATCGCGTTCAGCTTTTCCTTCCAATTGTTTGAGTAATATATTGATATCGCGTGCTCGTGCGACACCTTGCGTGAGTGGCAAATGATATCCCAACTTTTTTATAAAGAAGGCGAGGTCCTGTACTTTTCCTTTATCAGGCAGATCGTGGATACGATACACAAAGACACGCTTCTTTTTCTGTTTGTCATTTTTTGTGCCGCCGATATGTTCAGCAACTTTTCTGTTTGCGAGCAACATCCATTCTTCAACGAGCTTGTGCGTGTCAGTCCGTGTTTTTGTATAGACATCAGTCGGTACGCCGTGTGCATCAAGGATGAATTTTACTTCGTCTTGTTCGAGCGTAATTGAACCTTGTTCATGTCGCTCATGATGGAGTTTCTTGGCGATAGTATTGAGCGTGTCGAGCTCGTCATAGTAGAGCCCTTTTTTGTCATCAAGAATTTTTTGTGCTTCTTCATAAGTAAAGCGCTTATTTGAATGAATGATCGATTTTCCAAACCACATATCAAGGACGTTGCCGTCCGGGGTGATCGTAAAGAGCGCGCTAAAAGTAAGTCGGTCAACATCTGGCTTTAAACTACAGAGATCATTTGAGAGCACTTCGGGAAGCATGGGGATCGTACGATCGACGAGATACACTGACGTTCCGCGCTTGAATGCTTCTTTATCGAGCTCGCTCCCGACTTTGACGAAATGTCCGACATCCGCGATGTGCACACCGATGTTGTAGTTCCCATTTTTGAGCGGTTCGATCGAGATTGCATCATCAAAATCTTTTGCATCAAATGGATCGATCGTAAATGTGGTGATATCGCGAAAATCTTTACGACCTGATTTTGGGATCGTATAGTTCTCGTAGAGTGCACGCGCTTCAGCTTCGACTTTTTTAGGGAATGCTTCTGCAAATCCGCGTTCAAGTGCGATGCCACGCATTTCGGCATTGTGTTCGAATGGCTTACCGAGTACCTCGATGACGCTTCCTTGCGGTCGTTCGTCCATGGACTTCCATTCAGTGATTGCTGCAAATATTTTTTCACCGATTTTCGCTTTTCCTAGTTCTCCCTTTGGAATTACGATCTGAGCGTACATTTTCGGATCAGTGGGGATGAGCACATACTCGCCGTCCTTCATTGAGAGCTCGCCGGTAAATCCTGCTTTTGCGCGTCCTAAAATGTTGTGGACTTTTGCGCGAGCGCCACCGATCATTTTTCCAAGAATTTGGACTTCGACAAAATCTCCCTGCAGGCCTGTTTTGAGGTCTTGATGAGCGATTTCGATCTTGTCTTTTGGGGTGTCTGTTTTGAGATATCCGATTCCTTTTGCGGTGATAGTGAGAACGCCACGAATACGGTCAGGGACTTTCTTTCCGGTATGTTTTTGTTGCATACCGAGAGTATACTCTATAAGCGCATAATTTGACAATTTTAGCCAATCTGCTACTATTGCCACTATGTTAATGATACGATTACAGCGAATCGGAAGAAAGAACGACCCGGCATTTCGGGCAGTTGTCACTGATTCAAAAAATAGCACCAAAAGCGGTAAATTTTTGGAAATTGTCGGAACTTATGCTGCAAAGCAGGGCATTCTCAATTTGAAAAAAGACCGGATCTCGCACTGGATCAAACAGGGCGCGCAGGTCTCTGATACCATGCACAATTTCCTTGTTTCTGAGAAGATCATTGAAGGGAAGAAACACAACGTCTTGTCTCGAAAGAGCCCGACGCAGAAGAAAAAAGAATTAAAAGCGAAAGCGTAAAAACAGGGGAGAAATCCCCTGTTTTTATTTTTCTAGAAGGGTGCTGTGATAGAATAATAGTATTACTCTTCGTAATCGGATCTCTATGGCTCCATCAGCAAATTTTCTCAATAATCCAGAATACTCAGGACTCCGCACTGCCGGCGTCATCGCGATTTTCGCATTTCTCGGCGTCTTTATTTTTATGAACGGTCTCAACCAGAAACGCGATGGCAATGGCGCACAAGTTTATGGTAACCAGGATGTTATCTCTCGTAAAATAGATGTCCCGATACAAGTTGTCGGAGTGGAAAGTGCTCTAGGGAACAGCGATAGTTGTTTCGTCCGATTCTCTGGAAAAACAGTTTTCTGGAAACCATGTTCTTTCGCTCCCGGATCGCGAGTGATACTTTCGACTTCTCCTGATCCAAAAATTGATCCGCTGGCGATCATTGCCGGGTATGATTGGAATAAGGTCCAAAAACAAGATGCGGTATTTAATGTGGTCGCGATCAAAAGCGCTCTTCCGAGCGGCTGCTTCGTCACTGTTGTACAATCGAAAATCAAAGATGATACGCGATATCTTGAATCGTGCCCATTCACTATCAGTGCATTACAAAAATAATTTTAACGATAGCGATCTTTTAATTTTTTATGGATAAAGGAAAAAAAACTTCCTTCGATGCTAAACACGAATTTGATGCGCTCAAGGTCCTTGGCCTCGTCCTTTTTGTTATTTTTTGTAGTGCATATATCGTGAACAAAAATATTCGTGTGCACACTGCAAAAAGTAAAAGTTATTTGTACGCACAACCATATACCGGCGACGATGTTTCCGGCCAAAAAATAGAAGAGCTGAACGGTTGGTAGTGTTCAGAAAATGCAAAAAGACCGGTAGGGGAAACTGGCCCCGCATACTATTAAAAAAGCCTTGTAAAACAAGGCTTTTTTAATAGTATGCGGGGCCGAAACCCGCGCTTGACTTCTATTTCCATTAGTATATAATGGCCAAGCGTCCCAGAAAGGCGCCTTTTAGTTTCAACCTTTCGAAGTAAGGCGATCTAAAGGTTTCATTGAAAAAATGAATACAACATAAACACAGATCACTATGTATCGATATACAAGTGATGCAAGAAACCAGTACAGTAATAAGAATAAGCAAACAAGAAATACTATTTTTTGTTTTGTTCCGTTCTCTTTTGGGTAAGTTTTCAAAAACTACTTTTTTTAGTAGAGTTTGATCCTAGCTCAGGATGAACGCTGGCGGCGTGGATAAGGCATGCAAGTCGAACGAACTTCTTTAGATTTGAGATTGAGATTATATCAAGGTCAATTTTCTTTAGCGGTTAGTGGCAGACGAGGTAGTAACACGTGGGTATTTCCCCCTAAGTTGTGAACAACCCCGCGAAAGCGGGGCTAATACACAATAGTCTCTCCGGAGTAAAGTTTTAACGCTTAGGGAAAAGCCTGCGGGATATCAGCTAGTTGGTGAGGTAATGGCTCACCAAGGCTATGACGTCTAGGGGACCTGAGAGGGTGACCCCCACCGATGGGACTGAGACACGGCCCATACACCTACGGGTGGCTGCAGTCGAGAATCTTCCACAATGGACG
>CALRFE010000022.1 GCA_943356425.1 Candidatus Nomurabacteria bacterium | reverse complement strand
CAGAATATTTCATGGACAAAGGCGAAGACGTGCTTATTATTTACGATGATCTTTCAAAACACGCAGTTGCATACCGCGAAATCTCGCTCTTGCTCCGCCGTCCACCAGGCCGCGAAGCATATCCGGGTGATGTCTTCTACTTGCACTCACGTTTGCTTGAACGCGCATGCCGAAAGAACAAAGACTACGGCGGTGGTTCAATCACAGCACTTCCAATTATTGAAACACAGGCAGGTGACATTTCTGCATATATTCCGACAAACGTTATTTCAATTACTGACGGACAAATTTTCTTGGAAACTGATCTTTTCTATAAAGGTATTCGTCCTGCCGTAAACGTCGGTAACTCCGTGTCTCGCGTGGGAGGTTCTGCACAAATCAAAGCGATGAAAAAAGTTGCCGGAACGTTGAAACTCGATCTCGCACAATTCCGAGAACTTGAAGCATTTGCACAATTCGGATCAGATTTGGATGAAGGTACACGCAATCAGCTTGAACGCGGCCGACGCGCAGTTGAACTTTTGAAGCAAGGACAATATTCTCCAATGCTCGTTGAACACCAAGTCGTTATTCTCTACGCACTCGTGAAAGGCTACCTCGACAGTATCGCCGTTGAGAAAATCAAAGCGTTTGAAGAAGGATTGATCGAATACGCAGAAGCAAATGCAAAGAAATTCATGTCCGAAATCCGCACTGCAAAAATGTGGACTGAAGAAGGGGAAGCTGAACTTAAAAAAGCGATTGATGATTATAAAGGAGTGTTTGGGAAATAAAAAATGAAAAAAGTTATAGTTACCATTGTAATAGTAATAATTCTTGTCCTAGGATTTTTCGTTTTCAAGAATCATGCTGCACAAGTCGCCAAAGAGAAAAAGGCGCAAGAAATTTCTAATACCATCACGTCCGAGATTAATTCAGTCAATAATTGGAAAACTGTAACCTTTTCTAACGAGTCAGCTGCATCTATTTCCATTAAGTATCCATCCACTTGGAAAGTTACATCATACGAAGACAGAGGTATACTTTTATTGACAAGCGATATACCTGCTGAAAAATTCAACCCGTCAGGGTTTGCAAGTGTGGGTATAACTAACGATTTTAAACCGGAACGCTGTGTCAATGGTGTTTTAACTAGTAGCAGCACAGGCCAAATTTTTAGCGATACTAAATGCGTTATCACAAAAGGAGTTCTTGTTGACATGACCCCAGAGAATAACGAATTTTTTAAAATTTTTGATTTGATTGTTCAAAATATTAAAACACCTGATTCAACAACGACAACTACTCCTGTAGTAACCCAAAACAAACCTAAAACAACCATTCCTTCTGTAGTCCAAACTCTTTTTAAAGAATATAAAAATGGAATGATTCAAGAGTGCCCTTCACGTGGAATGATGTTCTATTCAGCATCACTCAATGGCTACGACGCACTTACTGTTTATTACAACGCATCAGGGAAAAGCATTGGCTCAAGTGGAGGATTTTCTGGTAAAGGTTCTGGAAATAATGATCCTGAGTTCAATCAGAATGATTTTAATAATTGTGTAACAGTATATGTAGTTGCAAAAAATATCTGGGGTTATCCAACTATAAACAAATATAACCTTCAATAAAAAATGGCTAGTACTAAAGAAATCAAAAGACGAATCCCGATAGCAGAACCTTCACATCGAATGCATGTTCGGTTCGCTACGGGACAGGTAAAGTCCAAACAACTATAATTATATGGCTTCGACAAAAGAGATAAAACGTAGAATAAAGAGTATTAAGAATACTAAAAAAATCACGAAAGCGATGGAGCTTGTTGCTGCTTCTAAAATGAAGAAGGCGGTTTCGGCTACGATCCAGTCGCGTATTTATGCGCGCTACTCTTGGGAAGTACTTGAATCACTTTCTGGAATGATTTCTGATAGTACACATCCACTTTTGACTCCACGAACCGGCAATAAATCCCTTGTTGTTTTTATTACCTCCAACCGCTCACTTTGCGGCGGATACAATGCGCAAATTACTCGTAAGGTGATTGCAATGCTCAAAGAAAATCCAAGCGACGTTATCGAATTCGTCACCGTAGGTAAGAAAGGCGACGCTTCAATGCGACGACTTGGTAAAAATATTCTCGCATCATTTACGGAGCTTCCAGATTCCGTCAAACTCCGCGATACATTGCCTGTTGCTCGCATGGTTACCGATCTTTACGAGAAAGGCGATTACGACAAAATATATGTTGCCTACACCGATTTCAAATCAGCACTTCTCCAAATTCCAAATGTCAGACAATTACTTCCAGTTTCAAAAGAATCAATCAAACAAGAAATAGAAGAAGCGAAACAAGAAGCTAAAAGCTTAAACCTAAAACCTACAACCTATCTCTTCGAGCCGAACTACGAAGAATTAATGAAAGAGCTCGTGATCAAAATCGTCCGTATGCAAATTTATCAGATGATTTTGGAATCAAAAGCCAGCGAAGAATCTTCACGAATGGTCGCCATGAAGAACGCCTCAGAAGCCGCAGGAGAAATGATTGACGACCTCACCTTGGTCTTCAACAAAGCTCGTCAAGCCGGCATCACGCAGGAAATATCAGAAATCTCGGCAGGTATGGCTTCAGTTAGTTGATAGTCGTTAGTCTATAGTCTTTAGTGAAATGCATTCTCTATAGACTAAAGACTCAGAACTAAAGACTTACAGTAAATTAGCAACAATAAATTATTAGTTTAATATAAAAGAAATTAAATTTATGAAGGGTAAGATTAAGACTATTATCGGGCCGGTTGTGGATGTGGAATTTGAAAATCATATTCCAGATATTTACAACGCTCTTGAAGTTAAAAACGGCGAAAACACGCTCGTTCTTGAAACACAATATCACGTCGGAAACAATGTTATCCGCGCAATTGCGATGGATACGACTGATGGACTTGCTCGTGGAATGGAAGTACTCGATACAGGTGCGCCGATTTCAGTGCCAGTCGGTGCAGAAACGCTCGGCCGCATGTTCAATGTGCTCGGCGCTCCGATTGACGCAAAAGAAAATCCAAAATCCGGAAAGACACTTCCGATTCACCGCCACGCTCCAGAATTCGTCGAGCAAGCAACGAAAGTTGAAATTCTTGAAACCGGTATTAAAGTTATCGACCTCATTTGTCCAGTGCTTAAAGGTGGAAAGGTGGGACTCTTCGGAGGTGCGGGAGTTGGAAAAACTGTCGTCATTCAGGAGCTCATTCACAACATCGCATCAAATCACGGAGGATATTCTGTATTCGCCGGAGTTGGTGAACGTACTCGCGAAGGAAACGACCTCTATCATGAAATGAAAGATTCAGGCGTCTTGGATAAAGTTGCCATGGTCTTCGGACAAATGAATGAACCACCAGGTGCTCGTCTTCGCGTTGCGTTGACCGGTCTTACGATGGCGGAACACTTCCGCGATCAAGAAGGAAAAGACGTGCTTTTCTTCGTCGATAACATTTTCCGCTTCACACAGGCAGGTTCTGAAGTGTCAGCGCTCCTCGGGCGTATTCCATCAGCGGTGGGATATCAGCCAACACTCGCATCAGAAATGGGAAACATGCAAGAACGCATTACTTCAACCAACAAAGGTTCCGTTACTTCTGTGCAAGCAGTCTACGTGCCAGCCGATGACTTAACCGACCCAGCACCTGCGACAACATTCGCGCACTTGGACTCAACTGTGGTTTTGAACCGTTCACTTTCAGAACTTGGAATTTATCCAGCCGTTGATCCGCTCGACTCAAGTTCAACGATTATGGATCCGTATATCGTCGGACAAGAACATTACGACGTTGCTCGTGAAGTGCAGCGCGTGCTCCAGCGTTACAAAGATTTACAAGACATCATCGCGATTCTCGGTATGGAAGAACTTTCACAAGAAGACAAAGATCTCGTGCTTCGTGCTCGTAAAATCCAGAAATTCCTTTCACAGCCGTTCTTCGTCGCAGAACAATTCACCGGCGCACCAGGTCAATACGTCAAACTCGAAGACACAATCCGTTCATTCCGTGAAATCTTGGATGGTAAACATGACCATCTTTCAGAAAAGGACTTTTATATGAAGGGAGCACTGTAATCAGGTGTTAGGTTTTAGCTGTTAGCTTTCAGCTTAAAAGAAAAAAATAAATGGCTACAAAAAAATTAAAACTAAAAATTGTTACACCCGAGCGTCTCGTCTTTGAACAAGATGTTGATCAAGTGACGTTGCCGACGAAGGAAGGGGAGATTACGGTACTTCCTGATCACGTGCCGCTTGTTGCAAGTCTCGCATCAGGCGATCTCGTTGCAAAAGAAAATGGAGAAGTTATTCCATTCGCGCTTTCAGGTGGATTCGTGGAGATCAACAACAATGAAGTTGCTGTGCTCGCAGACTTTGCTGAACACGTCGCAGATATTACCGATGACGCAATCGAAAAAGCAAAAGCACGTTCAGAAGAACTCAAAGCAAAAATGAACGACAAAGATCATGTTGACTTCGAACACTTCGAATCAGAACTCGAACGCTCACTCACACGCGTGAAAATTGCGGATAAGTGGCGGAAGAAGAAGTATAAATAAAAAAAGAGGTTCAGTAATAAAACTGTCCCCCTTTTTAATTCTGCACTGACAAGGATTTATGCTTTGTAAGTAATTAATGCTGTTGCACGAAATATAGTAACCATCTCTTTACTTACATTATGAGAGATTGAAATTATATTTTCTGCACTAATAGCATTAGTTTCGATGAATTCATCTATCGATAATTTTAAAGAAATTTCTGCGTCTGCCGCACTTGATTTGTTTACTGCGAGAATGTGAGTTTTAATTTTCATTTTCTGTAATTTAGTTTTGTAAATTTATATCATATATAAAGGATAGTTGTCAAGTTTATACAATCACTAAATCTCCTATAATAATCGATACATATGCACCAAATACTGCTTTATTACCGCTATGTGAATATCGAAGACCCGAAGCTCGAAATGGCACGCCAACGCGCCGTATGCGAGGTTTTAGGGCTTACCGGACGGGTTATTGTGGCGGAAGAAGGCATTAATGGCACACTTGAAGGTACTTTGGAAAATACGGAAAAATACATGGAATGGATGAAGGCCGACAAACGGTTCAAGAACATTCATTGGAAACTCTCAGAAGGAACCGGCGACGCATTTCCAAAACTCTCCGTGAAAGTCCGCAAGGAAATTGTTTCGCTTCATTTACACGACCCCGAAGGAAAGCAAGCTTCCTACGGGGCAGGCGACCAAGATATTGACCCCAATAAAATAACTGGTATTCATTTACCACCACATGAACTTCGCAAATGGTACGAAAAAGGCGAAGAATTTTATATCGTTGATATGCGAAATGATTACGAACTCAAAGTTGGTAAATTTGAAAACACAATTTTCCCGGGAATGGAAAATTTCCGCGATTTGCGCGACAAACTTCCGGAGCTTGAATATTTGAAAGATAAAAAAGTTTTGACCGTATGCACCGGCGGTGTGCGCTGCGAGAAAGCATCAGGACTTTTGAAACAAGCAGGATTCAATGACGTCTACCAACTCGATGGCGGAATCGTTTCGTATATGAAAAAATATCCCGGAGAAAATTTTAAGGGTTCGTTATATGTATTTGATAAACGCATTACCATGCACTACAACGATCCGGCGAAGCATGAAATCATTGGAAAATGCGAACGATGTGACCGTGCAACGGAAAAATACGCGAACTGCGCGCACTATACGTGCCATAAACATTTTATTATTTGCGACGCATGTCGAGAGAAAGATCAAAAACCATATTGCAGCGAAAAATGCAGAGATGAAATGAGAGAGAAGCTTTTAGCTTAGTTAGCTTGTCTTAGCTTGATCTGATTTTCCACAGAAAACATTTTTCAAATTATAAAAATCATAGTATACTCTAATCGTGGTCGAACACATCGGTATATGTGTTTCTAACAAAGAACTGCCCGTCCTATCCGTGCAGTTTTTTGTTTTTTAGGGAGAGTCAAAAATTGATTGAATTTTTATCTAATAGGTCTATACTGTACTTATGGAAAAGCGATACTGGTTCCGCGCAAAAAAATATGGATATGGCTGGACTCCCACCACATGGGAAGGCTGGTTCATCCTGCTTTTTTATGTCGCATTCGTTTTCCATCAAGCGAACAAGATCGGCATGGGCAATTACAATCTTCTTTACAAGAGTATTTCGGTATTCGTGTTCGCAACGTTACTCTTATTCTTTATCTGTATCTTGACCGGGGACCATCCACGGATCCGCATCGGCAATCGTCGTCACCATGAAGACCACATCCACTAACACTATCGGCACACTCTATGTCGTGGCCACACCCATTGGAAATTTGGGCGACATAACATACCGCGCAATAGAGATCCTCCGGATGGTGGATATTATTTTATGTGAAGATACTCGGACGACAAAAAAATTGCTCGACGCATATACTATTACAACAAAAACGACGAGTTACCATGCGCATAGCTCAAGTGCTAAGCACGATGCGATCATCGAAATGCTTTCTCTTGGAAAAAATATCGCCCTTGTGTCTGATGCAGGAACGCCGGCAATTTCAGATCCCGGCGCAATGATCGTACGCGATGTATATGATGCATTTGGAAATGACGCGCAGGTGGTCTCGATTCCAGGTCCGAGCGCCGTGACCGCCGCACTCTCAATATCGGGACTTTTTGGAAATGAATACACCTTCGTCGGATTTGTGCCACACAAGAAGGGGAGAGAGACACTCTTTAAAGAGATCGCCGAACGCGACGGGATCAGCGTCGCATATGAATCGACGCACCGCATGGAAAAGTTGCTTGAATCGCTTGAAAGATTTTGTGGCGAAAAGCGGACGATCGTAGTCGCGAAAGAACTGACTAAGATGTATGAGCAAGTCGTGCGCGGTACAGCGATGGAGGTACGCGATTATTTCGCTAAAAATAAAGATCGTATCCGCGGCGAGTTCGTCGTCGTCATCGGCCCAAAATAACATTTTTGCAAAAAAATAAGCATAAGAGTATACTGTGTGCTATGAGAATCCATAAAATACTTTCAGCAATCGGCATCGTGCTCATCCTCCTGCCATTTTCAGGATTTCCTTCGACTTGGAAATCCATTTTCATCGTCATAGCTGGTGCAACACTTACCTATATTTCATATACACGACGACCTCGAAAAAAGAGAGACGCTTCTGGGAGAACCATCGAACCAATAAAAACATTTTCAGAGAGCAAAGAACCATTACCAGAAAATTAACATTCTATGCACCGATCCTTTCTCTTTGCCCCGCTCGCATCCATTCTTATTGTAATAGGAGCGTATTTTCTTTTGCCAAAAATTCTCCCGGCTACTTATAGGAGCGACCATCTACAAAATGTTGCCACGGCTGTTACAGCAGGAGAGATCGGTGATCGAGAGACAGAAAAAGGCGAAGAGGTTGCCCCACCATTTGTTGCGACACATCTCAAAACACCTGAAGCGGTCAAAGCATTGTATTTGACGAGCTGGGTCTCTGGCGTGCCAAAATTACGCAACCACGTCATTTCAATGATTGAAAAAACGGAAGCGAATGCCGTCGTTATTGATATTAAAGATTATACCGGCAAGATCTCATACGTAGTGAGCGACCCAGAGCTTGCCAAGATCGGTTCGGTTGAGAATCGTATTCCGGACTTGAGAGAATTGATCGCGGATCTTCACACAAAAAATATTTATGTCATCGGACGTGTCGCTGTTTTTCAAGACCCCTATTTGATCACCAAATACCCAGAAGAAGCAGTAAAAAAATCTTCTGACAAAAACAGCAACTGGAAGGACCGCAAAGGCATCTCGTGGATCGATGCCGGGTCTCTGCATGCCTGGGAGTATGCCGTTGCGATCGGCAAAGATGCGTATAGTCAAGGTTTTGATGAGATCAACTATGATTATGTCCGATTTCCCTCTGACGGGAACATGCAGGACATCTATTATCCCATCTCTGACGGCAAGCCAAAGCACGAAGTGCTAAGATCTTTTTTTGAGCATTTGCGAACATCATTTGAAGGATCTCCGATCATTACATCACTCGATCTTTTTGGCATGACTGCGACCGTGACGGATGATATGGGTATCGGACAAGTGCTCGAAGATGCACTGCCGAATGTTGACTTCGTCGATCCTATGGTCTATCCATCACATTTTCCGCCGACATGGAACGGTTTCAAGAATCCTGCAGACCATCCATATGAGACCATCAAGATTACAATGGACAGCGCTGTAGCGAGAGCAAAAGCCATGAACATTGATCCGCTCAAAATACGTCCTTGGCTCCAAGATTTTGATCTCGGAGCGACCTACACCAAAGAAATGGTACAAGCGCAAATCAAAGCAACATACGATGCAGGGCTGACTTCATGGCTCATGTGGGATCCAGCGAATACCTATACCCCGACCGCTTTTCTGCCTGCAGAATAAATTTTTGACGTTATCAAGCTAATTTGAGATAATACACGGATGCATGCACGCAATAATCTCCTAAAAATAATCACTGGGCTGGCGCTTTTGGCGACTTCGTTCTTTATCGGTGTGTCAATCGGATTCAATAAAAGACCTTGGATCGAAAAAGTTACTGGCATTTCGAATAAGACACCTGAAGTGGCCACCACTGCTGATTTCGAACCATTTTGGAAAGTATGGAACCTTATAAACGAGAAGTCACCTGACGCAAAAGAAGCAAAAGACCAAGATCGTGTCTGGGGAGCAGTATCGGGACTTGTTTCGTCGCTCAATGATCCGTATTCTGTATTTTTTCCGCCGACCGAATCAAAAGCGTTCCAGGACGAGATCGCCGGTGAATTTTCTGGCGTCGGTATGGAAGTCGGCATCAAAGATAAGATCCTTACCGTCATAGCTCCACTCAAGGGCACTCCAGCAGAAAAAGCTGGGATCAAGCCGGGAGACAAGATCTTGAAGATCGATGGGAAAAATTCCACTGATCTATCTGTTGACCAAGCGATCAAGCTCATTCGTGGAGAAAAAGGGACGAAAGTAAAACTTACCATTTATCGCGAAGGCGATGATGCTCCGAGCGAAATTGAAATTACGCGCGATGCGATCGCGATCCCGACGATCGACGG
>CALRFE010000021.1 GCA_943356425.1 Candidatus Nomurabacteria bacterium | reverse complement strand
AGCGTCGTGTTACACATAAGGATATGAATCTCTATTTTATTTTGGCGGGAGAAAATTTTTCTGAAAAATGGCGCTCGTTGCTCTTGCGCCAAGCAGGCGTACGGACCGATGAGATCCGGAGCGTCTCTATTTATGGTACCGCTGATGCCGGTGCGATCGGACATGAGACGCCCTTCACGATAAAATTGCGCGAACTTGCCCAGAAAAATCCCTCATTCAAAAAAGCGCTCTATGGTATGACAGAATTCATTCCGACAACGATCTCGTATTATCCCGATCGCACGTATTTTGAGATGGTCAACGGAGAACTGATCTTCACGGCGAATGTTGGTCTACCGCTCGTGCGGTACAACATCAAGGACCATGGACTTCTCTATACGAGGGAAGATGTTATCGCATTCTTGCAAGTGTACGGTCTTTATGATGAGACCATGCAGAAACTTGCGGCCACGTGGAAGAATCCGACCGTCATCTTGAAAGGACGGAATGACGTTTCGGTCACTTTTTATGCCCTCAATATTTATCCGGAAAATCTTCGCACTGGACTCGAAGATGATAAGGTGGAAGGGTTGGTGACCGGCAAATATGTCGTTTCGGTCGAACACACGCCGGATCTGCGTGATCAAGAGCTCAAACTTGCCATCGAACTTGCTCCGGGCATCAAGGAGAGTAAAGAGCTCGAACAGTTGGTGTCACACAGTATCTTTGAAAATCTTTTGAAATTGAACACTGAGTATCGTAAACTATATAATTCGATCCACGAGAAAGCATTGCCTCAGATCAAGCTCATTAGTTACGGACACGAACAGTTCGCGGTCAAGAAACATAAGCATCGTTGGGTAAAGAAAAATTAATTTTTTATTATGAACAATACGGGTTTCATTTTTACGCTCATTGCAAGTTTTGCCATACTCTATATCGGCATTATTAGTGTGTATCACGATCGCAAAAGCATCTCGAACCGTTTTTTTGCAGCGATCAGTATCGCGACCGTGCTCTGGTCGTTCGCAAACTATTTTTCCCTCTATCCTATCTTATTTGATCGGATCTATTGGGCACGTCTTGTGCTCTTTTTTGCGATTCCACATGCGGTGTTCTTTTATTTCTTTGTCCGCAATTTCCCGTCAAAAAATCTTATCATTCCATGGCGACACGTGCTCGGTGTTTCGACGTTTGCGATCTTGACCATGGGGCTTGTGCTCACCGATGGAGTATTTGTCGGGTTACAGCACGTCGGAAACGCGTTTGTCCCTATTCCAGGCAGCCAGATACCGTTGTTCGCAATTTTTGTCATCGGTCTTGTCCTTGCAAGTGTCATACAGATCATTCGTAAATACTTTCATGCAAATAATCTTGAAAAGAACAGTTGGCGATTGATGTTGCTTGGATTCGTGACCAGTTATGTATATCTCATTGTTACTAATTTTGTTCTGGTAAATGCAAATGGCGATACTTCTTTCATTCTCTACGCGCCCGCATTCATGATTCCCTCGATCATCGGTACCGCATATTCGATTTTGCGATATCGATTGCTCAATATAAAAGCTCTTGCGACTGAAGTGATCGCGTTCGTACTGCTCGCAGCAACACTCGCGCAAGTATTCCTTTCTCAGACGACGGGACAATTCATCTTCAATATCATCCTCTTTGTCACGTTTCTTTTCCTGAGTGTCTTATTGGTACGGAGCGTCCTCCGTGAAGTTGAACAAAAAGAAGAACTCGAACATTTGACCGCAGCGCTCGAGCAAGCGAATGAAAAATTAAAGAGCTTGGATAAATTAAAGACTGAGTTTCTTTCGCTCGCATCACATCAATTGCGTAGTCCACTTACGGCGATCAAAGGATATACTTCGATGCTTCTTGAAGGATCGTTCGGTGAGATAGGCAAGGAACAGAAGGAAGCTATCGATCGCGTGTTCCAGTCGAGCAAACATCTTGCGAATGTCGTGGAAGATCTACTCAATGTCTCAAAGATCGAACAAGGCGGTATGAAATACGAGATGGCGCAGTTCGATCTTGAAAAAGCAGCGAAAGATCTTGCGACCGATCTCTCCGTGACGGCAAGTAAAAAAGGGCTTGCACTTACTTTTGAAACTGACAATGACGGACCATATACTGCGTACGGTGATATGGAAAAAATACGTCAAGTCATTTTGAACCTCATTGATAACTCGATCAAATATACAAAAAAAGGATTTATTAAGGTCCGGCTCGAACGAAAGCGGGGAAGCGATAAGCTCATTTTTTCTGTCACTGATAGTGGTATGGGAATGACGGCGGAAACGAAGGCGAGTCTTTTCCAAAAATTCTCTCGTGGTGAAGGTGGCAAGGTGGATGCAAGCGGTTCAGGACTTGGACTCTATCTTGCAAAAGAAATTGTCGAAGCGCACCACGGCCGTGTTTGGATCGATTCTCCGGGACTCGAAAAAGGTTCGACCTTTTCAGTGGAATTGCCGTACTATCACGAAGGAAAATAACAGAACAATAAAAAGAGCGGGCGCCTACGGCGCCCGCTCTTTTAGATCGTTCTAATTTTTATAAATGACTTGTCCTTGCTCTGTATCTTTGACGGTGTAACCTTTCTCCTCAATATTTTTTCGAAGTTCATCCCCCCGTGTCCAGTTTTTTTCATTTCGTGCAATTTCGCGTTCTTGCTTAAGTGCTTCGATTTCAGCCGGTAGTTCTTCGTTACCAATTTTTTCAAATCCGAGGCCGAGCACACGATCAAAATCAAGTATGGTAGCGCGTTTGTTCTCGGGATTTATGTGCTCATCTTTAATGAGCCCCCAGAGTAATCCAATTCCTTGTGGAATACCAAGATCGTTTCCGATGCTCTCTTTAAATTTCTCTTGATAGATCGCGTCCACCGTACCATCTGAGCTTGGAAGCTCCCGGAAAACGCCGTACAAGCGGTTTAAAGCTTCTTTGGCGGCGTCCATCGATTCGAAGGTAAAGTTGAGCGGTGTTCGATAACTGTTCTGGAGCGCAAGATATCGAAAGACGAGCGGTGAGTATCCTTTCTTCTCAATGTCTCGCAGTGTGTAAAAGTTATTTGCAGACTTCGCCATTTTCTTGCCGTCAACCAAGAGCCATTCGTTGTGAAGCCAGTAATTGACAAATTTTTTACCGGTCGCGCATTCAGACTGCGCGATCTCGTTTTCATGATGGGGAAACATGTTATCTTTTCCGCCCGTATGTATATCAAAATGTTCGCCGAGATTCTTCATACTCATCGCGGAACATTCAATGTGCCAACCGGGATGGCCTTTTCCGAGAGCTGTTTCCCAAAACACATCGCCATCGGTCGCGTCATATGATTTCCATAATGCAAAATCTTGTACGTTATCCTTTTCATATTCATCGCTCTTGATACGTCCTTGCGCATTCGCTTTTTGTGCGTCGAGATCAAGGCGCGTCAGTTTTCCGTATTCCGGATCTTTTGCAATATTGAAGTACACGCTTCCGTCGTCGCTCTTGTATGCGAATCCTTTTTCGATGAGTTTTTCAATGACGCGGATCATTTCATCGATATATTCAGTTGCTTTAGTGTATTTGTTTGCAGGCAAAATGTTGAGCGCATCGCGATCAACAAAAAATTCTTGCGTATAGAATTCGGTGAAGTCTTTGAGTGTTTTTCCTTCTTTTTGAGAATCACGGATCGTCTTGTCGTCGATGTCGGTGATATTCATGATATGGGTAACATCATATCCCGCATACAAAAGTGTTCGCTTCAAGATATCTGCAAAAATATACGCACGGTAATTGCCGATGTGCGGATAATTGTAGACGGTCGGACCGCAGGTATAGAGCCCCACGTTGCCATCATTGATCGGAGTGAACACTTCAAGCTCACGCGAAAGGGAATTGTAGAATTTTAGAACCATCGTTTTTCTTTAAAATATAAGAACATGAGCACTGCGATCAAGAGCATCGCGCCGACGACCACCGTAAAATCAGTTGTTGTTTTGATGAAAACGAAATTCATGTTCATTCCGAACACTCCGGTCAGAAGTGCGAGCGGTAATATGATGAAGTTCATTATTGTGAGTTTTTTCATCGTATCGTTCGTTTTACTAGAGAGCAAGGAGTCGTTGGTATTACGCAAGTCGTTCAAAATTTCTTTGTGGCCATCGAGCATGTTCTGGATCTTGTTGTATTCACCCGTCATTGCGCCCAAGTAATATGAAAATTGTGTGCCAAAAAATTGCCCGCCGGCTGTCTCAAATGATTTGAGTGTCTCAGCATGAAAACGAATCGCTTGTTTGAAATCAAGTAGGGTGCGATTGACGTTCGAAATGGTCTCTACCATTTCTCCTTCGCGTCCTTCGAAAATATTTTTCTCAATATCTCGGAGCGATTCGTTCACTTCTTCGAGCTGTGTGAGCGAATATTTATACAGCTCGCGGATGATGTAGTAAAACAAAAAGCCTGCGTGTTCTCCCATCATACTGCGATCAAGGACCGAATTGACGTTGAACATCTTTGAAAATTCATGGAGCGGGTCAATCCGTTCGTAATGGGTAGTGATGATGAAATTTTGGCCGATGACGAAATCGATCTCTTGCTCAGCTCCGCCGTTTTTCTTGCGATTTTTTGGATGAATGGGGAAATGCAGAATGAGATAAATGAGATTGCCATAGACATCTACTTTTGAGCGGAGGGTCGGAGTGATGAGCTCTTCGCCGACGAGCTCAGGAATAGCGTATTCCTGCATCAAGGAGAGCACTTCTTCTTTTGTTGGGGATTCAAGATCGATCCAGGTAAGCTTTTTATAGGCGTATTTTGAAATCATGCGTCCATTATACGCTAATTTGGCCTAATTCCATTGGGGAAAGGCCTTAAACATAGATATTCTTGCTTTTTTATTGATTTCATGTACAATAGGGGAACTATGAACGAATTTGCAGTAATACATACCGGCGGCAAGCAATATATGGTGTCTGTCGGCGATAAAGTCAAAATCGAGAAGCTCAAAGGCGATTTCAAGGCCGGGGACAAAGTTGTCTTCGATAAGGTCTTGCTCGTGGATAATGGAAAGGATACTACGATCGGCACTCCGTACATCGACGGCGCATCAGTTGAGGGTGTTTTTGAAAAAGCGTCACGACACAAGAAAGTTACTGTCATCCAATACAAACAAAAATCTCGCTACTTCAAGAAAAACGGCCACAAACAGCCATATTTCGAAATTAAGATATCTGCGATCAAGTAGCTAGGTGTTAGGTTAAAGTTTTTAGTTTTTAGCTTTAAATACAATAACAAATGTCCCCGCCGAAGGCGGGGACATTTGTTATTGTATTATTGACATAATGCATATTTTCCTGTATTGTGTGGAAAATCTAAATTTAAAACCTTATGTTTACAAACGACCAAAAACAAGAGCTCCAAAGAAAATTGGATGAACAAATCAATGACAATAAGCAGCTGATTATTACTCTGAGAAATCAAACACATGAATGGACTGAAAAAAGTCGTTTAGAAGATTTTGAGCTCTGGAAGTACATGAATCTTCGTTCAGGGCCACACATTGTATTTCTTGGATTAGGAGCTGGAATTATTTCCATAACCACGGTTGACGGCGTGTCATTATATGACAATACTGCTATTCGCGAATTGGATTTCAATAGAATTCCAATGGTTCCTTTTGACGAGCGAAGTAAACAATATACTGTACTCAATAAAATGAGAGCAGAAATTTTTGGCCCAGGAAACGATATTCTTCCTGACTAATTTTTTAAAACACTAAAATAAAAATCCAGATTTTTCTTTCGCAAATTCGGGATTTTGTGTTTTAAGCTAAAAACTAAAACCTGACAACTGTAACCTGATTTATTGTCTGTTTTTCATCGCATTTGCCAGCGTCTCTTTATCCGAATATTCAAGTTCAGTTCCGGTCGAGAGTCCTCGGCCGAGGCTACGAAGTGTCGTGCCTATTTTTTCGAGAAGGGACGAAAGTTCTCGACGAATGTAGACGTCGGTGTGATCGCCCTGCGGAGAAAGGGAAAAGGCGAGAATGATTTCCCCGTACTTATTTTTTGTAATTCTATCTTTCAATTCTCCAATGCGCACGAAACGTGGCGTATCTTTTTCAACGACGGGTACGAGTCCTCCAAGAACAAAATACAGTCCTTTGTACGCACCACTGCGCTCCATACTTTCCAAGTCCGCATCTTTTTCAATGACCATGAGCATGCTCTGGTCGCGTCGTGTGTCTCCACAAATATCACAGAGATCGTGATTGTCATTTTGGAAATATCTGAAACATGACGGGCACTGCGAGATCTCTTTTTTAAGTGTCTCAATCAATTCTGAAAGTTTCTCTAAATATTCTTTATTGCGTGTCAAAAGAAAATACACGAAGCGCTTTGATTGGCGTTCGCCGATGCCGGGGAATTCGGAAAAATATTTAGCTAAATCGCGAATAGTATTATGCATCCCATTAGAAAGCCTTCACGATTAAGCCGTCGTGAGGAACTTTATTATATTTGTATTGTTTGATTGTATCCTTTTGCATGTATCGTGTTGGGCTTCTAACGGGACAGGTTCGATATTTTCTATATTAAAAATCAGCGAGTCCACCACTCGAACCGGTCGATGCTTCGCTGAACGCATCAAACGAGCTCTTCTCAATATCCAAGAATGTCGTAGTCTTCTCATCAAAGAAGAGATCCACTTTACCAACAGGTCCGTTACGATGTTTTTCGATCATGATCTCCGCGATACCCGGACGATCAGAATTTTCGTTGTATTTATCATCACGGTGTATGAACATGACCACGTCGGCGTCCTGTTCGATGGATCCAGAGTCGCGAAGGTCAGAGAGTCGAGGTTTGCCACCACGCGCTTCAACCGCACGAGAAAGCTGTGAGAGCGCAATGACCGGCACGTTCAAGTCACGCGCAAGTCCTTTGAGCGAGCGGGAAATTTCAGTGACCTGGTTGACCATCGAGTCATAATTTTTGTTCGTCGTCATCAACTGCAAGTAGTCGACGATAATGAGTCCGAGACCGTGTTCGGATTTCAAGCGACGAGCAAACGATCGCATCTTAGTGATCGTATTTGAAGATTGATCGTCGATGTAGATCGGCGCCTTTGAGAGCTTGTCGAGCGAATCGCGCAAACGAGAAAATTCTTGATCAGTCGAGAGACGACCGGTACGCAAATTCCATGCGTTCACGCGTGATTCAGCAGAGAGCATACGGTCGACGAGCTGTTGCGCGTCCATTTCAAGTGAGAAAATTCCGACCGGTGTGCCATGACGGAGCGCGGTGTTGCGTGCGATATCGAGCGCGAGTGTCGTTTTACCCATCGAAGGACGAGCTGCAAGAATGATGAGGTCAGATGGTTGAAAACCGGCGAGCATATTGTCGAGATTTTTGAACCCCGAAGGAACACCGCGGAGCTCTCCCGGATTTTCATGTAATTTTTCAATACGACTCCAAGCGGTCGAGAGGGTGTCTTTGATACTGATAAATTTTTGCGTCTTTGGCGTCGAGGTGATCTCAAAAATTTTCTTTTCCGCTTTATCGAGCACTTCTTCGATGTCATCACTCGATTCTTCAAATGCGATCTCGGAAACGAATTCTGATGCGTCGATCAAACTGCGAAGCACATATTTTTTCTGTACGATCTCAGCGTAGTGTTTGATGTTGGTCGAAGCGGGGACTGCGTTCGTAAGTTCGGTCAGATATGCGCTACCACCCACTTGCTCGAGCAATTTTTTCTCACGCATCTTGTTTGAGAGCGAGACCAGGTCGATCGGTTCGTGGCGCGCAGAAAGTTCCTGCATGTTCTGAAAGATGATGCGGTGCTTGTCCGCATAAAATGCTTCACCTGAAAGGAGGTCTTCGATCTCGTAGAGTGCATTGGGTCGTAACATGATCGAGCCTAAGACCGCCTTTTCAGAGTCGAGGCTCTGTGGAGGGACGCGCAAGTGCGCTTTGATATTTTTAGGTGATTGTTGTCCTTGCGCCATGATTTTTTGATTGTAGCATGCTCGGGGAACGGGCGACTAATCAGAAACTTCATATCCTGTGATTTCTCTGGGGATTGCAAAAAGCCTATAATTGCTGGTTATTTTTACCATGCTATATTATTGACAAATTGTCAATAAATATGGTATAATGCTTTCAATAAAAACTTTTCACAATGAAAACAAACATTCTTTTGATCGCTACTATTTTCTTATTAGGAAGTTGCAGTAAAGAAAAAACACGCATGCAATTCGACCTTCCGGGGACCTATGGCATCTCCGCTTTTGCCTATGATTATCAAGTTGTCTACAATATTGATTCACGAACTTTCAATGACTCAACTTGTAACGACCTTGATAATCCGAACAATTTTGTCGGTACCATCCGCTTCAACGCGGACCGCACCGGCTGGTTCTACTTGAATCCGAACCAGCAAGATGATACTTGTCGTTTTACTTGGAAACCGCTCAATGTCTACGATTTCAGGATTGATTTCGAAGACATCGGCATCAGATATCATTATGGTTCCAAAGTGGAAAGCATCCGCACCGCGCTCATGAGCGATATTTGGAACAGAAATACTCCTGATGATATCCAAATGGGCAAATCAAGTGATGAAGGAAAAAAATGGCCACGGCTCGGTTCCTCGATGCGATTGATCGTCAAATACTGACGCGTGTTACAAAGAATCTGCCCGGTTGATCGATTTCAACTGGGCATTTTTTTATTTTGACAATGAATCGTGCGGGTGTTAGAATTACAAAAAAATTCACCACCTTTAAAACCACCAACTTATGAGCAAAAAAATGATGCTTCTTTCGGGAAGAACAAATGAGCCGCTTGCTAAAAAAATTGCAACAGAGCTAAGTATTTCTCTCGTGAAGAGAATGATTGAGACTTTCAAGAACGGAGAAATAAATGTTGAGATCGAAGAAACTGTCGCAGGAGCTGAGGTATTCATCTTGCAGAGTTCTATCACCGGAAAAGTAAATGACAATTTTGTCGAATCATTAGTACTTATTGATGCAGCAAAGCGTGCGCGTGCTTCTAAGGTATATTTAGTGATCCCTCTGTATCCGTATTCTCGAAAAGACAGGAGAGAAGCAAATAAAAAGGGACGACCAAAGAGAACTTCGATCGCAGCAAAGATCGTTGCTAATTGCTACACGCAGGCCGTTGGTGTCCATGGGATCATCACAGTAAAGATTCATGCTGAACAAATTGAAGGGTACTTCGATAATGATTATGTTTTTGAAAATATTGATCCCGCAAAATTGTTCATCAACTATCTGAAAGAGATCGGTGTGATCAAGGAAGAATATCCTGAAAAAAGTCCGACTATCGTGGCGCCTGATGTGGGAGCTGCTAAAAGCGCTGATGATTTTTCAAAAGCATTACATCTTGAGACCTATGTCATTGCGGACAAGCGCAGGGCAAAACCAGGAGAAGCAGAATTGGTGCATATTATTGGTGATTATTCTGGTCGAGATTGTATCATTTATGATGACATGATCGATACTGGTGGAACAGTAATTAATGCTCTTAAAAAACTGAAAGAAGCAAAAGAAAATGGTGCACAGCGAGTGTATCTTATGACGACACATGGAGTTTTTTCCAATAACGCTATTGAAAAACTTGCAACTTCGGATTTTGAAAAGATCGTCATCACTGATTCAATTCCAAATCCTGAAGTAGAAAAATATCCTGAAAAATTTGTTGTGCTATCCTTAGCGAACCTTCTTTCGAAAGTGATTTTGAATGTTTTCAACGGAGACTCTCTCGATTCAGTGGTGAAATATGAAAAAGACCTTGTTGTTGAAGAGAATCATAAATAGTTTTTTGAATTTTTAATTGCAACAAAACCCCGATCTGGTATACAGATTCGGGGTTTCGTTTTTTATGCGCTTTTTGTTACAATTTAGCCATGTCACAAAAAACAGTGCTCACGGGCGACCGACCGACCGGCAGGCTCCATCTAGGGCATCTTGTCGGTTCAATACAGAATCGTATCAAACTCCAGAATGAAGCTGATAAAGCTTTTTATATGATCGCTGATGTCCAAGCGCTCACTGACAACGCAGACAATCCTCTAAAAGTCCGGAGTAATGTGCTTGAAGTCGCGCTCGATAATCTTGCGTGCGGTGTTGATCCGACAAAGACGACGATGTTCATTCAATCACAGATCCCAGAAATAGCCGAGCTCACGATCTTTTTTCTCAATCTTGTGACGCTCGCTCGTCTGAAGCGGAACCCGACAGTCAAAGACGAAATGAAACAGAAAGGATTTGGCGAAGATGTCCCTGCAGGTTTTCTGATCTATCCGGTTTCTCAGGCAGCGGATATCTTGTTCTGCAAGGCAAATATTGTTCCCGTCGGCGAAGATCAGAAGCCGATGATCGAACAGACCAATGAGATCGTCGATGACTTCAATCGTATTTATGGACAGACCTTCGACCATGTTAAGCATCTGGTGGGCGATGTCGGACGGCTTGTCGGAACCGATGGCAATGCAAAGATGTCAAAATCCCTCAATAACTGTATCTACCTTTCCGATTCAAATGAAGTGATCGAGGAAAAAGTGATGCAGATGTATACCGACCCAACACATATTCATGTCGAGGACCCCGGCAAAGTCGAAGGCAATGCAGTGTTTGCTTATCTTGATGTTTTTGATCCTGACACAAAAGGTGTGGCGGAACTCAAAGCGCAGTATGAAAAAGGCGGGCTCGGCGATGTTGTGCTCAAAAAGCGCCTTGTCGGTGTGTTGCATGATGTCATCAACCCGATCCGCGAACGCCGTGAATATCTTGCGCAAGATCCGAAGAAAATAATGCAGATCTTAAAAGAGGGAACTGAAGAAGCACGCAGAGTCGCCGCAAAGACGCTCGCTGAAGTGAAGGAAGCCATCAAGATACATTATTTTTAAAACAGCATGCGATACGATCAT
>CALRFE010000020.1 GCA_943356425.1 Candidatus Nomurabacteria bacterium | reverse complement strand
AATTCTATGTTTAAATTTACGGTTGTAAAAAAAATGAATGGCACACTTGGTCGTGTCGGAGAATACGAAACCCCCCACGGCGTTATTCATACGCCGGCGTTTGTGACGGTGGGCACGAAAGCGACGGTCAAATCACTCAATCCTGATCAAGTAAAAGACGAAGGCGCGGAAGTCGTACTCGCAAACACCTATCATTTATATTTACAGCCGGGCGACGAGATTGTGCGCGATGCCGGTGGTCTGGGAAAGTTTATGAACTGGTCGGGGCCGACGATGACCGATTCCGGTGGCTTCCAAGTATTTTCCCTTGGTGCCGCATATGGGAAAGATATTTCAAAAGTTATTAAAACAATTGATCCATCGCTCATGATCCCGGAGCGATTTGATGATAGTGATGCGCCACGACTCGCAAAGATTGGAGAAGATGGTGTCTCTTTTAAATCGCATTTGGACGGCTCAATTCATTACATTACTCCTGAAAAATCCATTGAGATCCAGCACAATCTCGGCGCCGATATCATTTTCGCATTTGATGAATGCACGTCGCCTAGAGAAGATTTGAAATATCAAGAAGAAGCGCTTAACCGGACGCACAACTGGGCGCGGCGATGCTTAGTAAAGCATCGCGAGTTACAAGTTGAAAGTGAAAAATCAAAAGTAGGGAATGCAAATCAAGCGTTATTCGGAATTGTGCAAGGAGGAAGAGAGGAAAGTTTACGTAAAAAATCTGCGCAGGTTATTTCTGAAATGCGTGTCGATGGAAAAGAATTTGACGGTTTTGGTATTGGTGGATCGTTTGCAAAAGAAGACATGTCGACTGCGGTCAAATGGGTGAATGAAATCTTGCCCGAAGAAAAACCGCGACACTTGCTCGGCATCGGCGAGCCGGAAGATCTCTTTATGGGAATCGAAAACGGTGTCGATCTTTTTGACTGTGTCATTCCGACACGATTGGGAAGAAACGGTACGATTTATACCAAATACGGTAAGATCAGTATCACGAACAAAAAATATCGTGATGATTACACACCGATCGAAGATGATTGTGATTGTTTTACCTGCAAAGGATATACGCGTGCATATATCGCACATCTTTTCCATGGCAAAGAAATGCTCGCTGGCACGCTCGCATCAATTCACAATTTGCATTTTATCGTCGGTCTCGTCAAAAAGATCCGTCAATCGATCTTAGATGATACATTCCATGAATGTAAGGAGAAGTTTTTAGCAACATATAAAAAGTAAAAAATGCAAACGCCAGAAAAAGGATTTTATTACCATTATAAACACGACCCAGCTGGACCGGTAAATAACTATGCGTATGAAGTTATGGGCATTGGACATCACACTGAAGATGATTGTCGCCCAATAGATCAGTACGTGGTTGTGTATCGACCGATCTACGAAGCATTTGTATATAAAAATGGAAAAATGTTTGATATCCGCCCACGTGATATGTTTTTAGAAGAAGTAACGAAAGACGGTAAAACATTTCCTCGTTTCCAAAAAATAATCGATCCAGAAGTGATCCAAAAACTTATCGCCATCAGGGACGAAATGTACGAGTAGTAAAACAAGAGGTATGCGTCCGAACGGATATTCCGTTCGGACGCTTGACTTTTATGTACGAGCATGATATAAAGTTTTGAAACATTTTTAAACCAAAATTCTTTTTAAACATGAACCAATCAGGCGTAATGACCGCAAACAAGAAAAACACCGTAGTTAAGACCTTGTCAAAAGGCAACTCGCTCGGGAGAAAAGTGAAAGTCCCTCAAATTACGAAGGAATTTGTCGGAGAACATTTTCCTTCAATGGAAAACGAAAAAGGGTGCCGTCTTCGTGTAATTCCGTACAGCAATAAGGCGCTTACCACGGCCCGTTTTGGCGGACAGGTGCAGCTCGAGAATGCGCACAAAATCAATTTCACTTTTGACAGCAAAAATTTCGAAGCGCGGTTCTCAATCGCAGAAAATTTCCAATTACGGACACCCAAAGGAAAAAAGCTCTTTACTGATCCGGATATGTTCGATGTTACGCTCCTTGACCGTGTTGAGATCCGATTTCCGGTAAACAAGAACGGAATCACTGAGCTCATCCTTATCGGCTCGGCATTCTATGAAGGGATGACTGTTACGGTGGCATTCGATTTCCACTATGAGTTCACGCTTGATTATGGAGATGAAATAACTTACACAGGAATCATCATTGATTAGTTCTGAAAAATTATAAAATAAAAAGGGCATTCGCTACGTCGAGTGCCTTTTTTATTTTTCAAAAATAGCGTATTCTATAGTTTACATGAAAAACAGCGTTTTTAAACCCTATAATCCATTCCAACCAGCAGGTGACCCTATAGGAAAGTGCTTCACCGAATGCGCTCGCACTTCCAACGGGGCGAGACGTGGTACCCTAAAAAAATTGTATGTCAAAAAGTATATTTAAACTGCATAGTCCGTTTATTCCAGCTGGTGACCAGCCAGAAGCGATCAAGCAGCTCGTAAAAGGCATAGAAAAAGGTCTGCCGAAACAGACGCTTCTTGGCGCTACGGGAACGGGAAAGACGTTTACGATGGCAAACGTGATCGCTCAAATCGGTAAACCGACGCTCATTATTGCGCACAACAAGACGCTTGCGGCACAGCTTGCGCAAGAGTTCCGAGAATTTTTCCCAGAAAATGCGGTGCATTATTTTGTTTCGTACTATGACTACTACCAACCGGAAGCGTACATGCCAGCATCCGACACGTATATCGAGAAAGATGCCCAGATCAATAAAGAAATTGATCGATTGCGTCACGCGACGACGCAATCACTTTTGACGCGCAAAGATGTGATTATCGTCGCATCTGTGTCATGTATTTACGGTCTAGGAAGTCCTGCAGAATATGAAAAAGTGAATCTGAGGCTTTCAATCGGTACAAAAATTTCCCGTACTGAACTCATGAAAAAATTGATCGCAATTCATTTTACTCGTACCAATGCGGACCTTGAGCCAGGAACGTTTCGTTCGATCGGCAACAAAGTTGAAGTTATGCCCGTGTCTGAAACATTTATGTATCAGATCATTCTTGATGTGTCCGGCGTTTCAGAAATTTTAGTCATCGATCCAATCACATCGCATGTCCGAGAAAAAGTAAAAGATATGTTCCTGTTTCCGACCAAGCATTTCATCACACAGACGAGCGAGGTGACGCGCGCGATCAAAGACATCAAAAAAGAACTCGCGACACAACTTGCAAAATTTGAAAAAGAAGGGAAGTTGCTTGAAGCTGAACGTATCAAACGTCGTACGAACTATCATCTCGCGATGATTCGTGAGATCGGCTATTGCAACGGCATTGAAAACTACTCACGCCATCTCTCCGGTAAAAAAGCGGGCGAACCACCAGAGACGCTTTTGAGTTATTTCCCCCACGAAAAGAACGGTGATGTTGGTTTTATTACGTTTATTGACGAATCGCACGTAACCCTTCCACAATTAGAGGGAATGTACGCTGGTGATGCATCGCGTAAAAATACACTTGTTGATTTCGGTTTTCGTTTACCTTCAGCAAAAGATAATCGCCCGCTCAAATATCCAGAATTCCAAGAACGCGTGGGCGAAGTCGTGTACGTGTCTGCAACGCCATCGGAAAAAGAACGTACGACAAGCGATCAGATCGTAGAGCAGATTATTCGCCCGACAGGATTGATTGACCCCGAAGTGATCATTCGTCCGATTACAGGAAAGATTAAAGATACAAGAGAAGAGAGCAAAGAGAATACCTATCCCGGTCAAATTCAAGACTTCATTCGCGAAGCGGAAATGACCATCAAAAAAGGCGATCGTGTGCTCGCGACAACGCTCACAAAAAAAATGGCGGAGGACTTGGCGACTTATTTGAAAGATAAAAAAATTAAAGCAGAATATCTTCACAGCGAAATCAAAACAATCGATCGTATTAAAATTATTACCCAATTTCGAAAAGGGGAGTTCGATGTGTTGGTTGGCGTGAACTTACTTCGTGAAGGACTTGATCTTCCCGAAGTTTCGCTCATTGGAATTCTCGATGCGGACAAGGAAGGATTTTTACGTTCGGAAACGTCGCTCATCCAGACGATCGGTCGTGCAGCTCGAAACGCCGAAGGTCGCGTCATTTTGTATGCCGATGTGCTCACTGGATCAATCGACACTGCGATCAAAGAAACGAAACGACGTCGCGACATCCAGCTCGCGTACAACAAGAAGCACGGTATCACACCAAAAACAATCCGAAAAAATATCAAAGACATTACTGCAGAAATGGAAAGTGAACACGGAAAGGCAGTGAACGCTGAACTTGCGCTCGATGTCGAGATATTCAAAAAGGCATTTGCAAAAGATCTGAATAAAAAAGAAAAAACAGAATCAAAGGCGATCAAAAATCTTCTGCTTTCTGACGAAGAACGCGAAAAGCTCGTCTACGACAAGATCATTAAAATAAAGGAAAAAGAAATGAACAAGGCGGTCAAAGAACTCGACTTTGAAACTGCCGCGATTCTACGTGATGAAATTGGAGTTCTGAAACAGAGGCTAGATTTGTCGCAAGCAAAATCTGAAGAAAAAGAATAATTACTTTAAATTTACTTTAGATATTTTTCATACTATTTCGGTATGCTTTCTAAAAACATACCACTATGAAAAACTTGTTCTTTCTCGCAACCTTTTTGTTGTGCAATACAGTGTTCGCACAACTACCTACGAACATTCCACAAGATTCCGTACTTTCTGCTTGTGCTCGACCGCTCTTTCGTTTGGAGCAAGTTTGGACGCCGACATGTACCAAAGATGCCTTGCTTGAGAAAATGATGTTGACGACCTATCATCGGACGGAGCTCATCTGCATGCGTTTCCAAGATGGTGATCTGCTCTCGATCGAAATTCCGTTTCGCGGGCGTTGGCGGATCATGAATATCACGAATGATAAGATCGTTTTTGAATCTCGAAAATGTCGAACGCTTATTTTCGATCTAAACCAGAGAGAGTTTTTATCACCAGAAATGTACGGTCCAAAATATTCTCCAAGCGACCCACATTGGGATGAATAGGAAAAGAGCGGTTCAAATTTTTGAACCGCTCTTTCTTTTTTATTTGTGTATATTATTCCAATAGGAGATGGATAACTTCAGAAGTAAAAAGAACAGAATCTTCTTCGTTTGTTACATAAGTCCTGACATATAAATTTTTTGTGCCGGTGAACCATGGTTTGATGAGGGTCGCAGACATCGTCTTCGGCAGCGTATCAAAAGTAAAAGAGGTGAGTGGCGGATATATTGTCTTTCCGTAACAGATCTTGAAAGTTGAATCTTTTGTCGAAGTTTCAAACCAGATCTTCACTCTTTCTCCTTGATAAGTGCCATGGTCGTTGTAAGCATACGCGACAAAAAGGGTATCACCGTCGAGTTTTGGATATGATATCCAATCGATCGTCGGCGCGTGTTTTGTTGTTTGCAATATTTCTTGCGCTTGCGCCCGTATGATGCAGAAAAAAAGGAAAGAAAAACTGATGAGTCGTATCATTGTGCGATTCGGTTTTTTGGTTTGAGTTCTGAAATTTCTTTAGCTATCTCATTGAAACTTTTTTGTTCTAATGCATCTGCGATAGTATCTGATATCGCTATACCAAAAAAGTCTTCAAGTGCCAAAGTGAATTCGAAATAATCGAGCCGGTCGTAATAGAGCTCATTGAGCGGAAGATCCTTGTCGATATTCTCGCTGTACAGTTTGGTCTTGATGAGGTATGCGAGTACGCTCTCGATGTCCATTATTGTCATCGCTTCATTTCCTTTTTCAAAAAAGATCCGATGCTCTTCTTCGGTGACGCGCTGGTCGATTAAATTTCTTTCTTTTCGTCGTGCTTCAGTTCTGTCTTCTGTCTTTTTGGTCTCTTTTTCTTCTTTTTTCAAAGATCTGATCAAGAAATAACAGACAAGTAGTGCGCAGCCGATTATTCCTATCCAGGCCAAGGTGGTGGGGTCAGTGATTATTTCCATTGGGTTTATTTTTAAGGTGTTTGTGAAATTTTAAACAATTCTACATCTTAAAAAGTCTTTTGTCAATATTCTGTAATATGTTATACTATCTCCATAATTAAATAGCTATACACCCTCTATCTCATGTGTGGGGTGCGTTTCTGTTTGTAAAATCATATGCCAAAACTTGATAAAGACCAGGAAAAAATAATAGTCAAAGGTGCCCGGACCAACCCCATAGGAAGGTGCTTCACCGAATGCGCTCGCACTTCCAACGGGGCGAGACGTGGAGAATTAATTATATGAAAAAAGATCTAGACAAAAATGAAAAAATTATTGTCCGAGGAGCTCGGACCCACAATCTGAAAAATATTTCAGTTGAAATGCCACGCAACAAAATGACCGTCATCACGGGGATGTCAGGATCAGGGAAAAGCTCACTTGCATTCGATACGATCTTTGCCGAAGGTCAGCGCCGCTACGTTGAATCCCTTTCCGCATATGCGCGACAATTCTTAAATCAAATGCCAAAACCTGACGTTGATGAGATCAGTGGTCTTTCGCCAGCGATTTCGATCGATCAAAAATCTCGTTCAAACAATCCGCGCTCAACTGTTGCGACAATCACTGAGATTTATGACTACCTCCGCGTGCTCTATGCGCGTATCGGTCGTCCGCATTGCCCGGAATGTGGGGAAGAAATTAAAAAACTCTCCAATGAAGAAATTATCGGTTTTATTCTCGACAAAGTCGCAACGCTTTCGAAAGGCACTGCCGGAAAGAAATCGGTCATGGGTGTCCAGTGGAACGAGCTCCAGATCGAAATTTTCTCCCCGATCATTCGTGGACGAAAAGGTGAGTACTATCAATTGCTCTACGATCTTCTCGGGAAAGGATTCTCACAGATCCGTCTTGATGGCGCAATGAAAAATCTTCGTGATCGCGTTGAGCTTTCGAAAAACAAGGCGCATAACATCGACATTCTTGTTGATGCATTTGCTGTACATGAATTCAAAGATGATAAAGAGGGAAGCCGTGCACGATTAGCAGAATCAGTTGAGCGCGCACTTCTTGAATCTGAAGGACTTGTCGTTATTCGCGTGCACAACGAAGAATTTCTGCTTTCTGCAAAATTCGCATGTCCCAATGATGGATTCTCCTTTCCTGAAATCGAACCACGTCTTTTCTCGTTCAATTCGCCGTACGGCGCATGTCCTACCTGTAATGGTCTCGGTACAAAATATTTTCTCGGCACAGAACCCTGCGATGATTGCCAAGGCAAGCGCCTTCGCCGTGAAGCGCTCCATGTCTACATCGGTGGAAAGAAAACAAATATCGTCGACCTGACATCTTCGTCGGTGGAACAAGCCGCTGATTTTTTTGTCGACATAAAACTTTCCGCGCAGGAAAAGGAAATTTCAAAAGTTGTCATCAAAGAAGTCGAAGCACGATTGGAATTTTTGTTGAACGTCGGGCTCGAGTACTTGTCCCTTGATCGTCGCGCCAATACGCTCTCAGGCGGTGAAGCGCAGCGTATTCGTCTTGCATCACAGCTCGGCTCACGTCTTGTCGGTGCGACCTATGTGCTCGACGAGCCGACCATCGGACTTCATCAACGTGACAACGAGCGCCTTATCCGCACGCTTGAAAATTTGCGCGACCTCGGCAACACCATTCTCATTGTTGAGCACGATGAAGATACGATTTTTGCATCTGACTATATTGTTGATATCGGTCCGAAGGCCGGAGTACATGGCGGAGAAGTGCTTGTTTCAGATTGGCTACCAAAATTGCTCGATGCAAAGACAAATCCATCAAAATCAAGGACTCTCGCATATTTGCGTGGTGAAGCAAAAATTGAAATTCCTGACAAACGTCGCGAACAGGATAAAGGTGCGATAAAGATCGTCGGCGGAAAAGTATTTAATATCAAAAACATGAATGTTGAAGTTCCGCTCGGTAAAATGGTCGCGATCACGGGAGTTTCCGGTTCGGGAAAGAGTTCATTCATGTACGAAATTCTTCACAAAAATCTCCAAGGTCGTCTTGAACGAAAATATCGCACCGCACAAACATTTAATTGCGCGAGTTTTACTGGTACGGAATATGTTGCGCGTGCTATTTTAATTGATCAATCGCCGATCGGTCGCACGCCGCGCTCAAACATTGCGACGTATACTGGTGCGTTTACATTTATTCGCGAACTTTTTGCTGAGACTGAAGAGGCACGTTTCCGTGGTTGGAAAGCAAATCGTTTTTCATTTAACGTCAAAGGTGGACGCTGTGAAGCGTGCGAAGGAAATGGGGAGATCGCTGTCGAAATGCACTTTTTGCCGACGGTGTACGTAACCTGCGATGTTTGTAATGGCAAACGCTTTGATAAGGAGACGCTCACGGTAAAATTCAAAAAACAAAATATTTATGAAGTGCTTCAGATGACCGTCGAAGACGCGGCTGTGTTCTTTAAAGATATTCCAGCAATTTCGGATCGTATGGAAACATTACTTGATGTGGGACTCGGATATATCAAACTCGGACAATCTGCGACGACGCTCTCAGGCGGTGAAGCGCAGCGCGTAAAAATCGCATCAGAACTCTATCGTCCACATCTTGAAAAGACGATTTATCTTTTGGACGAACCGACCGTCGGACTCCACTATGATGACGTGGCAAAGCTTTTGGAAGTTTTGAACAAGTTGATCGTAAAAGGGAATACCGTTGTCTTGATCGAGCACAATATGGACATCATCAAATGCGCTGATTATATCATCGATATCGGTCCTGAAGGCGGAGTCGGCGGCGGCGAAATTGTCGCAAAAGGCACACCGGAGGAAATCGCTAATGATCCACGGAGTCATACTGGTAAGTATTTAAAGAAAGTTTTACGAAAATAAAAAATCCTCGCCAACGTGGGAGGATTTCTCATTTTAATTTTCTGCTCAGTTCATGGCCAGATGACGATGACATTGATTGGTTCAGTTTCTTTTGTACTGATCGTAGGTGTAGATGTTTTCATGATGGTGTAAAGTGTTTTGATTTTTGAGCACTATAATCTATTATGTCTACATTGTCAAAAAAAAAGATGCCGCCATGAAAGGGAGCATCTTTTTTTTGTTTCTTTGTCTTCGGTTTTCTCAGCAAGCTTGGATCAATATTTGCACCTTGTGGCAGATGTCTGTGCAGTATATTGCTGCGCGTTCTCCATAATTTACTATGGTCATTGCAAAAAATTTCAAAGTGGTGACAGCGCGAACAGTATTTGCGAACATGATCCATTTGAGTGGAATGATGATGAAAATCAGTACAATGATCACATTTCGAAATAGCAGTGGAAGTGGCCGTCTGAATATTCTTTTGAAGAGGAGCGCGAAAACGATTGTAAGGAACAAAGTGATGAGAAGGGAGGGCAACAATAGCATATGGTAGTAGGTGGTTTTAATTTGTATATAGTATGACTCGCTTTCTTTAGTAAGTCAAACGATTGAGATATGTTAGTATGCATAGATATGAAAGCTTCAATGCTCAAAAAATTGGATCTACCAACAAAACCAGGTGTTTATTTTTTCAAAAAAGGAGGAAATATACTATACATCGGCAAGGCAACATCGCTTCGCGATCGTGTGAAGAGCTACTTTTCGAAAGACCTGATCGCAACACGCGGACCGCTCATTGTCGATATGGTTTTTAAGGCAACAACGGTCTCGTGTCAAGAAACTGATAGCGTTCTTGAAGCACTTATTCTTGAAGCCGCGCTCATCAAAAAACATCAGCCACATTACAACACCAAAGAAAAGGACGATAAAAGTTTTCTCTATGTTGCGATAACTAAAGAGAAACTTCCGAAATTATTACTTGTTCGTGGCAAAGATCTTGAGTTAAAAATTCTAAATTCTAAAACCGAAATTCTAAACAAATCCAAAATCTCAAAAAAGGAACAAAGAAAATACCAAACCGTGTACGGGCCGTTTACAAATGGGAATCAGCTCCGCGAAGCTATGAAGATCGTTCGTCGTATTTTTCCGTACATAGATACACAGTCCGCAAAAAAAGATAATTATGAATTTTATAAGCAGATCGGACTGACTCCTGAAATCACCACCCCCCAACCCCCTCCTTTTAAAGGAGGGGTGGCTGCAAGCCGGGGTGGTGCAGATTTGTATAGAAAAAATATTCGCAACCTCAATTTATTTTTCCAAGGAAAGAAAAAACAGATTATCGTCAGTCTGAAAAAAGACATGAAGCAAGCGGCCGCTCAAAAAGAATTTGAACGTGCGGCCGCGATCCGAAACCAGATCTTCGCACTCCAGCACATCAACGACGTGTCCCTTCTTACGAATGAAGCTAAAAACTATAACCTATCAACTAAAACCTATCGTGTAGAGGCCTACGACATCGCTCACATGTCCGGTAAAAATATGGTGGGCGTCATGACGGTCATTTCAAATGGAGAAAAAGCAAATCAAGAATATCGAAAATTTATTATTCGTACGCAAACCAATTCCAATGACACCGGTGCCCTTGAAGAGATACTCTCACGTCGTTTTCGCCATACGGAATGGGGAATGCCGGATCTCGTCGTCACCGATGGTGGGGAAGCACAGAAGCGTGTTGCCGAGCGGATCCTCGCACGCTATCAGCTCGATATTCCAGTTGTGTCAGTCGTCAAAGACGATCACCACAAAGCGCGAGAAATTTTGGGTGACGATACATTTACAAAAACGCACAAGCAAGCAATTCTTCTTGCAAACTTCGAAGCGCATCGCTTTGCAATAACGTTCCACAAAAAGAAACGTTCCAAAAGTTTTCTCCCGTCCTAGCTTTGTTGTTGTCCGCCCTCAATTTGTTACAATGTATTTGTCCTACTTACTACTAACTATTTTCTACTTACTAGTTTATGCGTCTCGGCATCATTTACGGCGGTCCATCAAATGAGCACGCGATCTCCAAACAAAGTGGGGAACGTGTTTTAAAAGCGCTTGCAAATCATTCCCATATAAAAGCGGTCGGTGTTTTCATTGACCAAAATGGCATTTGGCATCTCTATGGCGTGCCGATCGCCGTGCATGAATTGCCACTGCATATCGATATGTTTTTTAACGCATTGCATGGTGCGTACGGTGAAGACGGCAAGCTCCAAACAATTCTTGAAAACCTCAAAGTTCCATATATCGGTTCCTCACCGCTTGCTTCTGCTATGGGAATGAATAAAAAAATGTCAAAGATGCATGCAAAAAATGCAGGATTGAAAGTCGCACAAGATATTGTCATCGAAGATTTCCGAAACCACGCTGACCAAGACAAAGCAGTGTATCTCAAAGAAGCTGCACAAAAAATATTTCTCGCGTTCTCTCCGCCGTGGATCTTGAAACCACTTACTGGTGGTTCGTCGCTTGGTGTGACGATCGTGCGCACGCGTGGCGAATTATTACCAGCACTTGAAAAATTGTCCAAAGAATCTGGCGACATCTTAGCAGAAGAATATATTATCGGGAAAGAAGCTTCGATCGCAGTTGTTGACGGACTCCGTGGAGAAAAGATGTATGCG